>NZ_JBARMD010000215.1:0-3825 GCF_049802275.1 Occallatibacter sp.
TCGGGCATCGAAGTGAATGTTCCCAAGACGCGCACCGTCAAGGAAATTACTGAGCAGCGCCTGGTGGTCACGATCGATCGCGACCAGCAGGTTTTTCTCGGCGACAAGGCTGTCAACGTGCACGACCTCGGCCAGCGATTGCGCGCTGCCAGCGGTGCCTCAACCAAGCAGGTGATTTACCTTCGCGCCGATGAGCGCGTGCCGTTTGGCGCATTCGCAAGTGTGATGGACGCGGTAAAGCAGGCGGGCATTACGAATATTTCGATTGTGACGCGTCCCGTGGACGAAAAGGGAAAGTAAAGTGGCGGAGTTCAAGCCATCTTCGTGTAACAAGCGCAGACGGAAAAGCAGGCCTTCGCTCCGCTCAGGATGGCGACAGATTAAGTGAGCAGTTTCTACCAAGTCGGCGGACATTTCCAGGAGGGACTGGCGCCTGAACCCATGGCCAAGCCCGCTGCCGGTGCAGTGTTGCTCCACTGCGGCATTGTGGTCGCAATCGTGCTCTACGGCGTCATAGGCGGATACTTTCATCACAATCTTTGGGGCGGCGCCGGACCTGGCGGAGCCATCCAGGTGAACATCACGAGCGCCCTCCCGCTTCCCTCCGACCACCCGCCCAATCAGAACGTGCTGGCCACGGAGAAGCCCAGCGAAGCGCCCGCTCCGCCGCAGCCCAAGGCAAAGCAGGCAGAAGATGAAACCGCGATTCCGATCCAGGGCAAAACGAAAAAGCCTGAGCACCAGGAAGTAAAAAGAACTCCGCCGCAGCAACAGCCGGTGCCCACCAATCGCGCGCAATATGGCGAGCAGGCTGGATCGGTGATGCCGCGCGCGTCGCAATCCGGCGTTGCCAATGGGCCTACCACCACCGATGCAAATTTTGGAAGCCTCTTCGGCTGGTACGTCGATAACATCAACCGCAAAATGGATGCGAATGGATATCGTTCGCTTGCCGACCCAAACACGCCCAAGGGGGCGAAGGCGTCGATCGAGTTCCGCATCCATCGCGACGGCTCGCAAAGCGATGTGCGCCTTGACCGCTCCAGTGGAAGTTCGACGTGGGACTCGGTCTGCGTTCGCGCTGCACAACGCGTTGATACCTTCGGGGCGCTCCCGCCCGGGTATCGCGACAATTACCTGCAGGTCTACTTCGATTGCACCTACTAGGGCCGGCGCCGTCCAATTAGAATGGAGGGCGTCAACTTAACCCGCTTCAGATCACACGAGCTCGAGACACGCAGAGTTTCCCCATCGCTCGAAAAAATCACCCAGGAAGGGTTCAGCGTTCTCATGAAACTTACGTTGCGACTTGGTTTTCCGATTTTCCTTCTTCTCGCATCTTTGACTTCTCTCTCCGCATTCGCCCAGGATTGGGTGCACACCGGTTCTGGTTTGGGTAACGCACGCATTCGGCTTGCGGCGTCTGACTTCAAAGCAGTGGGAGCCGATCCGCAGACGCCCGCGCTGAAGGCGACCTTCGACTCGACGCTCTTCAACGACCTGCAAAATGCCGGCATCTTCGACATGGTCTCAAAGAGCTTCAGCCCACAGAGCACGCCCGGCTCGCCGCAAGAGATCAATCTCGCGCAGTGGTCCGCCGACCCGGCCAGCGCTGCCATGGTTGCTTTTGGCGCGCTCTCGGCCGCCAATGGCCGCCTGGTTGTCTACGGCTGGCTCGATGACACGCGCAACACTGCCAACCCCCAGGTGCTCGGCAAACAGTACAACGAAGCCGCCAGCCAGGACATGGCGCGCACCATCGCACATCGCTTTGCCGACGAGATCATCCTTCGCCTTGGCGGAGGCGTCAACGGCATAGCCGAAACCAAGATCTACTTCATCAGCTCGCGCACCGGCTCCAAAGAGGTGTGGGTCATGGATTACGACGGGCAGAATCAGCATGCCATCACGCACCTCGGCACCGTCTCGCTCTCGCCTCGCATCTCGCCGGACAATTCCCGCCTCGCCTTCTCATCGCTCGGCCGCGAAGGCTGGTCCATCCTCATGTACTCGCTCGATCTCGGACGCATGGTGAGCTTCCCCGCCGGTAAGGTCGGCGGCAGCAACAACACCCCAGCCTGGTCTTCAGACGGAGCGAAGCTTGCTTTCTCTTCATCGCGCTCCGGCGATCCTGAGATCTGGATCACGGATGCAGCGGGCGGAAGTGCGCACAAAATTACGTCTTTCCGCGGTCCCGATGTCGCGCCCACCTGGAATCCGCGCACTAATGCGCAGCTTGCATGGGTGAGCGGACGCACGGGACTGCCGCAGATCTACACCATGGATCAGGACGGCGCGAATGTTGAACGCCTGACTGACGGCGGTTATGCGGTTTCTCCATCGTGGTCTCCGAGCGGGCAGTGGCTCACCTTCGCGTGGAATCGTAAATACGGACCCGGCGCACCCGGCGGGCAGGACATCTACGTGATGGACATATCCAGCCGCCCGCTGAAGTGGCTCCAGCTCACGCACGATTCGGGCAGCAACGACTTCCCTTCGTGGTCGCCCGATAATCGCCACATCGTCTTCGAGCGCACCATTGGCGGCCGCAGCCAGATCTGGACCATGCTCGTCGATGGCACTCAACAGCATCAGCTCACCACAAGCGGGCAGAACTTCATGCCAAACTGGAGCTGGAAGTAGAACTCGGCTACAGATGTGCAGTCCGTTCGGACCGTCGTTCCTTCGCACCCATCCACAGCAGGGGGGCGGCGTGTATGCTCGATTGCGGGAAGAAATGCATCCATTCTTGATCGTGACGATCAGGGAAGCCCGATTGCAGGTTGCATTCCGCAAAAGGAGACCCCACGATGATTAAGCAGACGCTCGCCGTTGCAACAGTTGCCGCCATGCTTTCGATCACGGGACTTGCCCGCGCCCAGGAGAGCGGTCCGTACAAAGTGCAGAGGATTCAGCTCGTGGATGGCGATGGCGGCTTCGACTACGTAACGGCCGACCCCGTTGGCCGCAATCTTTATGTAGCGCGCTCCGGGCCCGCAGGTCACATCGGCGTCTTCAATCTCGATACACTGGCGCAGGTTGGCGATATCCCTGGCACCAGCGCGCACGGTGGAGCGGTAGACACCGAGACGGGCCACGGATTCGCGACCTCAAATCCGGTGACAATGTTCGACGCAAAGACCTTTGCGATCATCAAAAAGATCGATGTACAGGGACGACCCGATGGCTACCTGAACGACCCGTACAATCACCGCTTCTATATCCTCAGCCACACTGCGCCGAACCTTACCGTCCTCGATGACAAGGACGGTTCGATTCTGGGAACGATCGACATCGGGGGCGCTCCCGAACAGGCCGCCACCGATGGCCACGGCAAGATCTACGTCGACATCGAAGACAAGGCGGCCATCGCCGTCATCGACGCCAGCACAATGAAAATGGTGGGCAAGTATGATGTCTCCAGCAAAGGTGGGGGCTGCGCCGGACTCGCGCTCGATGCGAAGAACAATGTTCTTTTCGCGGCATGTCGCGAAAACAAGAACATGATCATCCTGTCTGCGACGGATGGCCACATCATCACCGACTTGCCGATTGGCAACGGATCTGACGGCGCCAGCTTCAATCCGGAGACGATGGAGGCGTTCAGTTCGCAGGGCGATGGCACGCTTACCGTAATCAAGGAAGACTCGCCCACAAGCTTCAGCGTGGAACAGACGCTGCCCACACCGGCGCGTGCAAAGACGCATACCCTGGACACGAAGACCGATCACATCTACCTGATCACGGCTGAGTTTGGGCCAGCGCCCGCTGCACCTGTGCTGTCAGCAGCTGTTGCACCCGCAGCGGCACCTGCAACTCCCGCAC
>NZ_JBARMD010000216.1:0-13229 GCF_049802275.1 Occallatibacter sp.
GGCCACGAGCCCCTAAAAGGGAAGTGGTCTCTGCCGGGAGGCATGCTCGAGTTGGGCGAGTCCCTGACGCAGGCTGTCGTGCGCGAGGTCCACGAAGAAACCGGCTTGAACGTGGAAGCCATCGAACTAGTCGAGCTCATCGATCGGATCCACCGCGAAAGTGGTCCGTCGGGCGACAGGGTGCGCTACCACTACGTGATTGCCGACTACCTGTGCCGGGTTGTCGGAGGAACCTTGCAGGCCGCCTCGGATGCGGCCGCGGTGCGCTGGGTGGAGCGGGCGGAATGGAACAGCCACTGCGCGCTGGCACTCGATCCGATTACGGTGCGCGTGATCGAGGCCGGTTGGCAGCGGGCGAAAGCACTGAATCAATCCAGCCAGGAGCCAGGTTGAAGCGCATATTCAAATGGATCGCTTTTGCGGTCGTCACTCTGATTGCCAGTCTTGGCCTGACATTCTGGCTTCGTCCGCTCGCCGTATTCCGCGTCCTCAACAAGGCGCAGATGTACCTCATCGGTGCCAGGGGCAATTTCACCAACGTCGCGGGCTACCGCATCCACTACTACACGCTCGGACCCAGCGACGGTCCCGTCGTGGTTCTGGTGCACGGCCTCGGTGGGCGATCAGAGGATTGGGGGAAGCTTGCGCCCTACCTCGCCAAAGCAGGTTATCGCGTCTACCTGCCCGATCTGCCCGGCTTCGGCCAGAGTGAGACGCCCGCCGACTTTTCTTATTCAGTCGGCGATGATGCCAGGATAGTCGTCGGCTTTTTTGACGCGCTGGGCTTGAAGCAAGTCGACCTGGGCGGCTGGTCGATGGGCGGCTGGATCGTACAGCTTGTGGCGGCTCAGCATCCTGACCGGGTGCGACAGTTGATGTTGTTCGACAGTGCTGGTCTTTACGTCAAGCCTGACTGGGATACGAAGCTGTTCACCCCCGTCTCCGCGGCGGAACTCGAGAAATTCGATGCCTTGCTTATGCCTCACCCGCCGCAGCTACCTGAATTCGTGGTGAGGGACATTCTTCGCACATCACACGAGCACTCCTGGATCATCCGCCGTGCGATGGACTCGATGCTGACGGGGCGCGACACTACAGACGGCCTTCTCCCAGCCCTCAAAATGCCGGTGCTGATCGTGTGGGGCGATGTTGACCGCATCACTCCTCTAAGGGAAGGGCAGAAGATGCACCAGCTCATTCCGCAGTCGCAGATCAACGTGATTCCCGGCTGCGGCCACCTCGCGCCCAACGAGTGCGCCAGCCAGATTGGCCCAGGGGTGGTCAGCTTCCTGAAGAAGTAAAGGCCACTCCGTTGTGGAGTGGCCTTTCCCGAATCCTACTGAAGATCTGGATTGTCGCGCGCTAAACACCGATAACGGCGCAAAGCTCCTTGACTGCTGCAGCGCTTTTCTTCAGTGCCGCGTCTTCTTCGGGCGTCAGTTTGATCTCGATGATTTTCTCGAGACCTGCCGCACCAAGTTTGCACGGCACACCGATGTAGAATCCGTCGATGCCGTATTCGCCCTGCAGATAAGCGGCGCATGGCAGGATCTTCTTCTTGTCCTTGAGGATGGCTTCCACCATCTCCACCGCGGCTGCTGAGGGCGCATAATACGCGCTCCCGGTTTTCAGGTGCTTCACAATCTCAGCACCGCCATCGCGCGTGCGCTGAACAAGCTGCTCCAGGCGGTCCGGCGCGATGAGTTCCGTGATCGGGATGCCTGCAACCGTGGAGTAGCGGGCGAGTGGCACCATCGTGTCACCATGTCCGCCGAGCACAAACGCAGTTACGTTCTCAACGCTCACTTTTAACTCTTCGGCGATAAACGTGCGGAAGCGGGCCGAATCAAGAACCCCCGCCATTCCGATAACGCGTTCACGATTGAAGCCGGCCTGACGATACGCCGCCTGCGCCATGGCATCCAGCGGATTGGAAACGATGATCAGGATGCACTCGGGCGATTGCGCAACCACCTTCGCCACCACATCCGACATGATTTTGAAATTGGTGTGCAGCAGGTCGTCGCGGCTCATGCCCGGCTTGCGCGGAATTCCGGCCGTGATGATCACGATGTCAGAATTCGCGGTTGCCGCATAGTCATTTGACCCGATCACATGCACATCGCGCTTTTCAATCGGCAGCGCCTCAAGCAGGTCCAGCGCCTTGCCCTGGGGCACTCCTTCAACAACATCAATCAGCACCACGTCAGCCAATTCCTTGGCTGCAATCCAGTGTGCTGCCGTGGCGCCCACGTTGCCGGCACCGACAATACTCACCTTTTTCCGCATCTTCTTCTCCAGTGATCAGTGTTCAGTGATCAGTGATCAGTTTTCCGCATTATTGATTGAGGAAGTGAAATCAGCTCGACATCCTTCGCTTTTGCTGACCACTGATGACTGATCACTGACAACTGTCCTTTACATGTTTCCAATAATGCGCGTGGCAAACTCGCTGGTGCCCACCTTGGTGGCCCCGGCGGTCTGGCGCTCGAAGTCATACGTGACAAACTTCTGCTGAATCGTCTTCTCCATTGCGTTCTCGATCATCTTGGCCGCTTCCTTCCAGCCGATGAAGTCGAGCATCATCACGCCGGAGAGAATCACCGAGCCGGGATTGATAACGTCCTTGTCCGCGTACTTCGGAGCTGTGCCGTGCGTCGCTTCAAAAACTGCATAGCCATCGCCAATGTTCGCGCCGGGAGCAATCCCGAGCCCGCCCACCTGCGCGGCGGCCGCGTCTGAAATGTAGTCGCCGTTCAGATTTGTAGTCGCCAGGATGCTGTAGTCCGACGGACGAATGATGATTTGCTGAAAGATTGAGTCGGCGATGCGGTCGTTAATGAGAATCTTGTTTTTCCACGCGCCTTTGCCGTGTGTCTTCCCGATGGAATCGAGAACGCCTTTGATCTCGGCATAAAGCGAATCGCGAAATTCCTGGTTGCCGAATTCGAGGCCCGGCTCAATCAGCGCCGCGTTCTCTTCGATAGTGATGTTGGGATTTGCGTCGACATTGCCGAGGATCCAGCTTTCGCGCTCGGTTACGGTCTGGTCGCGAAACTCCTCGACTGCAACCTCGTATCCCCACTCGCGGAACGCACCTTCGGTGAATTTCTGGATGTTGCCTTTGTGCACCAGCGTTACGGTCTTGCGGCCGGTCTCGAGGGCCTGGCGAATGGCATAACGGACGAGGCGCTTGGTTCCGAAGATCGAGATCGGCTTGATGCCAACGCCCGAGTCGGAACGAATCTTCTTCTTGCCACCTTTCAACAAATCTTCGTTGATGAACTCGATCAGTCGAGCGACATCCGCCGAACCCTGCTTGAACTCGATGCCCGAGTACACATCCTCCGTGTTCTCGCGGAAGATCACGATGTCGACCTTTTCGGGGTGCTTCACCGGGCTGGGTACGCCCTGGTAGTACTTGACGGGCCGAACGCAGGAATAGAGGTCAAGAAGTTGACGCAAAGCAACATTCAGAGACCGGATTCCGCCGCCCACCGGTGTCGTCAAGGGTCCCTTGATGGAAACGCGCAAATCGCGCGCCGCACTTACTGACTCATCCGGAAGCCATGTGTTGAACTGGCGAAACGCCTTCTCACCGGCGAAAATCTCGAACCACTTAATCTGTCGTTTGCCACCGTAGGCCTTTTCCACAGCGGCATCAAAAACGCGCTGCGAGGCCTTCCAGATGTCGCGTCCGGTGCCGTCGCCTTCAATAAAAGGAATGATGGGATTATCGGGAACCTGATATTGGCCGTGGCTGTACTCGATAGGCTGGCCGTCGCGCGGCAATTCCAGCCCGTTGTAGGTCTTTTGCATGTTGTTTATGGAGTTCCTTCCCTCGATACGCTGTAAGGAAGGCTAACATCTGCAAATTAGGGGTGGCAATTCGTTCGAACGGTGTAAATGAAAGCAAAATGACGGCCACGCGAATTCTCTGCTCCTGCACTCGGCCTCGACCTGGCATCGTTACTGAGCCGGAGCGCTTTTGAAGTCGTCCGCATCGAGCCGCGGAATGCCAAAATGTCCGCGCAGATGCATCAAGTCCACCGGACTCAGATTGCCGGCCACCGTGACTAGCGTCAGGCTTCGCGGAGTCTCCGCCAGAACCACCGCGCCGCGGACATTCACGCCGTCGAGTACAACCCAGACGTCTGTCGTTCCGTTGTGCACCGGACCACCTGCGTGCTCCGAGGTCGTCACCAGGTGCTTCCATCCGCGCAGATGGTACGACGCCCGGATGGCCTCGACTGCACCTTCATCTGGAATTCCAGCATCGCCAAAGCGCATGGTGTGGACGCTAACGCCATCGAGCTTGTTGATAGCCTGCCGGGTCGGAGCATCGCCATCCGGAACCAGTCCGGCAGCTATTCCAAGCATGGTTCGGTCGAGGGTAAAGCTTGACTTCATCGGCGCCGCTGAGCTGAGCTGTGCCAACCCAGGCGGAATCCACTCCAGCGGAACGGGGTCTGCATCGGGATGCGCCGCGCGGGCCGGGGGCGGGCCAGACGGAGCAACGTATTCTTGAGCCAGTGCGAGTGCGCAGCCCAATGTGGCGCTGATCACCGAAATGCCGAGAAGGAAAGTCAGCTTCATTCCTGTTCAAACTCTGGCCTCCGGGAAAAGTTCCGTCGGCAAGCAAAAAAGGATCAGATCGGGCCGACAGAGACGCAAGCAGGTCGCCAATCGTAACCCTCTTTGCCTCCCTGCGTGTGAACTGCGGATTAAATCGACGACCCGCCCGTCTTCAGCCCTCAAGATGCGATAAACTCATGCGGGAACACCTGTTAATCACGGAGGGTACATAGAAATTGGGAAAGAACATGGTCCCGAAGAAGCTCTTCTTTACAAAGGGTGTAGGCAAACACAAGGAACGTTTGACCTCCTTTGAGCTGGCACTTCGGGATGCCGGCATTGCCTCGCAGAACCTGGTGCGCGTTTCGTCGATCTTTCCGCCCCGCTGCAAAGTAGTGTCACGGAAGGAAGGGCTCAAGTACCTCGATCACGGCGAAGTTGTTTTCGCGGTTATTGCTGAGAATTCCACGCGCGAGCCGCACCGCCTGGTTGTTTCGAGCATCGGCGTTGCCATCCCGGCTGACCGCGACACCTACGGCTACCTGAGCGAGCACCACAGCTTTGGTGAAACAGAAGAGCAAGCTGGAGAATACGCCGAAGAACTTGCCGCCGAAATGCTGGCTACGACCCTCGACGTTGACTTCGATCCGGACAAGAGCTGGGATGAAAAGAAGGAAATCTATCGCATCTCCAACAAGATTGTACGCACCAGCAACGTGACGCAGTCAGCCGTTGGCGACAAGCGTGGACTTTGGACAACGACGATCGCAGCCGCGGTCCTTATTCTCGAAGAGTAACGGCTGGGTCCGATTGAGTTGAGGCCAATCCCGACCGCCGGGGTTGGCCTTGCCATGTGAGCCACTGAATTTAACGCGACAAGGACTTGAGTAGAAATGGAAAACGCTCGCAAATATAAGGTAGGCCTGGTGCAGATGCGGATGGGACCCGACCCCGACGCCAATCTCGAGTCGGCCATCGCACACATCCGCGCGGCGGCCAAGAGCGGCGCCAACATCGTCTGCCTGCCTGAGCTTTTTCGCGCTCAATATTTCTGCCAGCGCGAAGACATCAAGCTCTTCGACCTTGCTGAGCCAATCCCCGGGCCTACCACCGCAAGACTTGCCGAAGTTGCCCGCGAGACGCGCGTCGTTATCGTCGCATCATTGTTCGAGCGCCGCGCACCGGGCCTCTATCACAACACGGCAGTTACGCTCGGGCAGGACGGCAGCATCATCAGCGTCTATCGCAAGATGCACATTCCCGACGATCCGCTCTACTACGAGAAGTTCTACTTCACGCCCGGTGATCTGGGATTCAAAGCCGTCGATACGGCGTTTGGCCGCGTGGGCACTCTCGTCTGCTGGGACCAGTGGTACCCCGAAGGCGCGCGCCTGACAGCATTGCATGGCGCCGAAGTGCTCTTTTATCCCACGGCCATTGGATGGCACCCTGCCGAAAAGGAAGAATTTGGTGCGGCGCAATACGATGCCTGGCAGACCATCCAGCGAGGCCACGCCATTGCCAACGGCGTCTACGTTGCCGGAGTGAATCGCGTTGGTCACGAAACCGGCGACATTCGCGGCAATCGCGCGAGTGGTCCGGGTCTGGAATTTTGGGGCGGCAGTTTCCTCGCCGATCCTTTCGGCCGCATCATCGCGAAGGCCTCGCACACGGAAGAAGAGATTCTGATCGGTGAAATCGACATGGCTCTTCTTGAGGACACTCGCCGCAACTGGCCCTTCCTTCGCGATCGGCGCATCGACGCCTACGCACCCATCACCAGCCGATTCCTCGACGCGGCTATCGATGGAGAAGGCAAGTAAGAATGCCAACCGGTACTCCTCACCAACTTGGTTACCGCATGCCCGCCGAGTGGGAGTCGCACGAGGCGACCTGGCTGGCATGGCCGCACAATCCGGAGGACTGGCCCGGCAAGTTCCAGGCAATTCCATGGCTTTACGCAGAGATTGTCCGCCTGCTCGCCGCGCGTGAGCGTGTTCATCTCCTCGTTCAGAACGAAAAAGAACAGCGGCGCGCCGACAGCGCCCTCCGGCGCGCCCATGCGAATCTCGAAAACGTCACCTTCCACCAATGGCCGACGAACCGCGTCTGGACACGCGACTCGGGTCCGATTTTCGTGCGCGACTCGCAAGGGCAGGTGGCCATCACCAACTGGCGATTCAATGCATGGGCCAAGTATTCCGACTGGCAACTTGACGACCAGATTCCCGATCGCGCCGCAGAATTGCTCAACCTGCTTCAATGGCAGCCCTCGATCGATCTTGCCAGTGAGCAGCGCCGACTGGTTCTCGAAGGTGGCTCCATCGACACCAACGGGCGGGGCATCCTGCTGACGACTGAAGAATGCCTGCTCAGTGAAGTGCAGCAACGCAACCCCGGCGTCAGCCGCGAAAAGCTCGAGAGATCATTTCACGACTATCTTGGAATGGAACAGGTGATTTGGCTGGGGAGGGGAATCGCCGGCGACGACACCCACGGGCACGTCGACGATATCACGCGATTCGTCTCGCCCGCAACCATCGTCACCGCTGTTGAGCCAAATACGAACGACGCGAACCACGAACCCCTGGCCGAAAATCTCTCCCGCCTCAAAGCTGCGCGGACGGCTGACGGAAAGCAGTTTACGATCGTCGAATTACCTTTGCCTCGCCCAGTCGTTTTTCGCAAGCAGCGCCTGCCTGCAAGCTACGCCAACTTCTACATCGCAAATGGGCTGGTGCTTGTTCCCACATTCCACGATCCCAACGATCGCATTGCGCTCGGCATTCTGGCGGAGCTGTTTCCAGATCGCGAAGTCATCGGCATCCACGCCGTTGATCTCGTCTGGGGACTCGGCACCCTGCACTGCATGACCCAGCAGCAGCCCTCTTCTTTGCCGCAAAACCGGCCGTAGCGTTTTCGCGGAAGAACGGAAGCGGCGAACGGCCGGTTTTGCCGTACCATTCAAGCCATGATCTCTGACCTGGAAGGGATGCGAGAGGCCCTCGCCGAAGCGCGCAAGGCCAATGCGGCCGGGGAAGTGCCCATCGGGGCCGTCATCGTCTGTCGCGGCGAGATGATTGCGCGCGGGCAGAATTCTGTAATCCGCACCAGCGACCCTACGGCCCACGCCGAAATCGTTGCCATACGTCAGGCCGCGCGGACCTTCGGGAATTACCGGCTGAGCGGTTGCATTCTTTACGTAACGCTCGAGCCTTGCGCTATGTGCGCCGGAGCCATGGTGCATGCGCGCCTCGACCGGCTGGTCTACGCCGCCACCGATCCCAAAGCGGGCGCAGCGGGGTCGGTGCTCTCCGTCATCAATCACCCGCAGCTCAATCACCAGATGCAGGTGGAGCAGGGAGTACTTGCCGACGAGTCCGCTGAGCTACTCCGCAACTTTTTCCGGGATCGAAGGTAGGAATGGATTCGCACGTGTTCCTTGTGACTGGTTTGCAGTTCTTCGGCCATATTCGCGCGGCGTGAGAATGATATGCAACCATTTGGTTGCGTTGGGGCACCCCCACCCATACTCTGTAAAGAAGTTCCTTGATTTCATAAGTTTGCGCAGGACCTGCGGCGCCAAAGTCCTCTGAACTAAGTACTTGGTCGCAGAGTCGTCTCCCGGAAGGACTTACGGACGTTATTAAACGCGAGTTTTCCGAAATCGTTCCACATCGTGGCATTCGGCGATTCTACGAGGGCACAATTGTTCGGCTGAGTGGCACGTGAGTTACTGTCCGGTGGCCAGTTTCTTTTGACAAGAACAGCAGCTTGGCGATCGCTTCGTGATCAGCGAGCTTGCAAGTTAGCGAGGATCTTTGAAGCTCGGTTATCCGAATGCAATTCGTGAGACTGAACGGAAAGATTTTCAGCGGCTAAAGCCGACAGCGATATTGTGGCGCGTGCGGCATCACTAAAGTGATGCCCTGATACAAATCCCCGGGTCCGGAGTCATTCCGCGATAAAGTGATGCCCTGATACAACCCCCCCGGTCCGGAGTCATTCCGCGATAAAGTGATGCCCTGATACAAACCCCCGGGTCCGGAGTCATTCCGCGAGATGCGAGAACGAAGATGTTTCCCGCCGAGAGCTCGTCGAATTCTGAGTATAGCGATCGGCGAGAAATAGCCTGCAAAATTCAAGCAGGTTTCTTGCCTGTGTTTCGAGTGACTTAACGGCAGAAGAGGAAGCGAGGGGTATTGACGTCTCCTGAGGTGAACCCGGAAGCAAGAAAGTGGTAGATCAAGCGCGGCGCGCTCGCTAATCCCAGGGCAACATGGACGGACTCAACTCCGCGTCAGGTCTTTTATCCGTTCCGCCTGCTCCGGCCACTTTGCCGCCAGTTCCGCGAAGCTGGCATTGTGGTAATCCGCGTAATTGAAGCCGGGCACAACGGTACATCCGACCAGAGCCACTTGTCCGTTCCCCATCAAGCGCATCCCCTGCCACACGCCCGCTGGAACGAGTACCTGCACATGCTGCCCCGCCTTCAAATCCGGTCCAAGGATGAAGAGTGCAGAACGCCCGTCGGGATAAAGCTGCAGCATCTCCAGCGGATCGCCGAGATAGAAATGAAACATCTCATCTGAGTCGAGCAAATGCATCTCAGAAAACGATCCCGCTTCCAGCAGGTAATAAATGGCGGTGCCCTGGGGGCGACTGCCGCGCGGCAACTCCAGATTTTCCGGCGACGTGAAGGTGCGCCGAAAGAATCCGCCCTCCACCGGGTGCGGATCGAGGTTGAGCAGTTTCTTGATTTCGTCTGCCGTCACCCGAAGAATGTTATCAGCCCGACAAAGTAAACTGAATGTATGAAGGTGCAGGTTTATACAGCCGCGTGGTGCAGAGATTGCCGGGCGGCCAAACAGTTTCTCGAAACACACGGGATCGAATACACAGAAATCAATGTCGATTTAGATCAGGCGGCCTCGGATGAGCTCATACGCCACGTTGGTAAACGAGCGATTCCTCAACTCGTGATCGACGGCGAGTGGTTTCAGCCCTACAAACCGGGCCGCGGCCTGCTTTACGACGAGCTGCACAAGCGCTTCGGGATCCCCCGCAAATAGCCGGTTAAAGCTCGTACAATCTAAAGTTGGCAAATCGTCGAGTCTGAAGAAATCCGGAAAAGCTGGTTGCGTCAGAGAACAAGCTAGCAGCTAGAAGCTGGGAGCTGCCGTTCGAGGAGACTGCTCTTGATCAAGCGCTACACCCGCCCCGCGATGGGCCGCATCTGGACAGAGGAAAACAAGTATCGTTGCTGGCTTCAGGTTGAGGCTGCGGCAAGCACCGTTCTCGCCGAGTTTGGCGTGATCCCGGCCAGCGCTGCCGAAGACATCGCGACAAAAGCTACTGTCGATGCTGCCCGTGTCGCTGAAATTGAGGCCGAAGTCAAGCACGACGTCATTGCCTTCACAACAGCGGTGGCGGAGTCTCTCCAGAAACAAGGCCTGGACGGCAAGTCCTCCCGCTGGCTGCACTACGGTCTCACGTCTAACGACGTAGTCGACACCGCGCAGGCGCTGCAGGTAAAAGAAGCATCCGCGCTCATCCGTACCGGGCTTGCCGCTCTGCTCGCCGTGCTCAAACGTCGCGCCATCGAATTCAAACACACGGCGACAATCGGCCGCACGCACGGCATCCACGCTGAGCCCACCACCTTCGGCCTCAAGCTGCTCAACTGGTATGCGGAAATAGAACGCAACGTAGCCCGCTTCGATGCCGCGGCAGAAGATATGCGAGTGGGCAAGCTTTCCGGGGCTGTCGGCACGTTCGGGCATCTCAAGCCGGAGCATGAAGAGCGCATCTGCCAACGGCTCGGCCTCAAGCCCGCTCCGGTTGCTACGCAGGTTATTCAGCGCGATCGCCATGCCGCCTACATCGGCACGCTGGCCATTATCGGAAGCACCCTCGACAAGATCGCCGTCGAAATTCGCCACTTGCAGCGTACCGAGGTTCGCGAGGCGCAGGAGTACTTCAGCGAAAAGCAGAAGGGCTCCTCGGCCATGCCTCACAAGAAGAATCCGATTACGTCGGAACAGATAAGCGGACTTGCGCGAGTCCTCCGCTCCAACTCCCAGGCAGCGCTTGAGAACATCGCCCTCTGGCATGAGCGCGACATCTCGCACTCTTCGGTCGAGCGCGTCATCTTCCCTGACTCGACGATCCTCACCGACTACCTGCTCTTCAAGACCACCGATCTCGTTGATCGCCTTCTGGTCTATCCCGAGCGCATGAAGAAGAATCTCGAGTCCACCGGCGGCCTGATTTTCTCAGGGCAACTGTTGCTCGATCTGGCTGAAGCAGGCATGTTGCGCGAAGATGCGTACCGGCTCGTGCAGTCTCACGCTATGCGTTCTTGGAAGGACGATCTCGTATTCCGCGACGAAGTTTCGAAGGAACCGGCCATCACCTCGCTGCTGAGCGCAGAAAAACTCGCTCGCACCTTCGACTACGCCCGCCAGCTGGGTAATGTTGACGCCATTTTCAAGAGAGTGCTTGGAGAGTAAGCGGCATGAACCAGATCCCGGACCATGCGGCGGAGCGCGTACTTGGGACGATTCACGAGGTGATCAACTCCGCCGATGCTGAGCTCGAGCAGGCAGAGCAGTGGATGAAGGGGCTGGTGGATGAGTTTCCCCAGGCCTCGCTCGTGCACAGCTATACGTCCTGGGTGCTATCGCGCGCGGGCAAGCACCGTGAGGCCATCGAGCACGGCCGCGTTGCGGTGAAATTGTCACCGGAGTCTGAGATGTCATCAATCATGCTCTTTCGCGTGCTCTGGAGCGCGGGCGAACACCAGCAGGCTTTTGACGAGATGAAGCGCCTCGAGAAGTATGGCCCCTCGGAGGGGTACGCTCAACTGATGCAGGAGTGGAGCGAAGGAAAGCTTATGGAAGAAGCGAATGAGGAATTCTAGGATAGAGCCCTCCCTTTCAAGGCCTGATATTGTCTTTCAGCAGGAGAGGTCGATGAAATTTATCGTTTGCTTCCTTGTGATTTGTTCCGGCGCATTCGCCTGCGGTCAACAGCCAGCCGCACAGGCCCCGAACCCTCTGGATAAGTTGTCGTTCATGAAGGGCGACTGGAGTGGCAAACAGAATTTCGAGACCGGTGGCGGACCCGCAATGGTCGGCGATGCCACCGACCGCGTCGAGATAGGAATCGCCGGCAAGTATCTCTGCGAGATGCTCTCAACCACTCTGCCCGGACGCAAACCAACTGATACCCGCCACTTCATCTCCTTCGACAAGAAGTCGGGAAAATACACCGCGTGGTGGTTCAACGACACTTCGACGCATCCCAGCGAACTCGCCGGCGACCTCTCCGGCAACAGGCTTGTGCTGCTCAGCGATCCCTCCGCACCTGGTCCGGTGTTGCGCGCCACCTATGAAAGCCCCACCGAAAACACGCTGACGTTCCTGCTTGAAATGAAGCAGGGTGACTCCTGGACAAAATTGTTTCTCACCACTTATACGAAGAAGGCCGCCGCGCAGCCGTAATGCGCAATGACTCAGGGGAAGGGAACTCGCACGTGGAAGCCGTAAATCTCACCGTTGCCATCACCGGAGCCTCTGGCGCCATTCTCTGCCGCGAAGCACTGCGCGCTCTCGAGTCGGATGCCCGTGTGGACAAGGTCCACTTCGTTGCTTCAGAAAATTCTCTGCGCGTCATCGCTGAAGAACTCGGCATCTCCGGCCGTGCCAACCTGCTTGAAAAACTTCTCGGCTCCGCTCCCACCAAGACCACACAGCAAGCCGACACCGACATTGGTGCGGCCATCGCCAGCGGAAGCTATCCCTCACACGGCATGATTGTGCTCCCGTGCTCTATGGGAACGCTGGCCGCGATTGCCAATGGCTTCGCCAACTCGCTCATTGCCCGCGCTGCGGACGTGACGCTGAAGGAGCGGCGACCGCTTCTGCTCTGCGTGCGCGAAACGCCCTTCAATCGCATTCATCTGCGCAATATGACCCTCGCGGCCGAAGCCGGGGCAACGATCTTTCCGGTGATTCCCGCGTTCTATAACAAGCCGGTTAATTCGGCTGAGATGGCTCGCCAATTCGCCTGCCGCGTGCTGGCCCACATTGGCCTGCCGCAGCCGGGAGCCTATGTTTGGAAGGCAGAGGAGTAGACTCCGCTGCCAAATCCATTTGCTCAGGAATGACAATCTGCTGACAAGTTGGGTTTGACATCAGGCTCGGCCGTCCGTGATACTGCCTTCAATGCTGAACTCAGCTCACCACCGGATTGAGGCCATGGCCATGTGCATGTGTTGCGCATGCGGATCCATCCGTGTGGCTCCTGAGCGGCGAATGCGCTAGTCGCAACCGATCAAGAACCAGGCGGCCCGGATCCAGAACAGGATTCGGGCTTTTGCATTTCCGGCTTGGGTGCGGTTTCCTGAAAGACTCGTCCCCGCCGCACCTCAAACCGATACGAAATCTGAAGGAGATCACGATGTCCGAAGAGAAGAAACAACACCTTGCAACTCTCGCCGTTCACGCCGGCCAGTCGCCCGACCCCACCACCGGCTCCCGCGCGGTCCCTATCTACCAGACCACGTCGTACCTGTTTCAGGATGCCGATCATGCCGGCCGCCTCTTCGCGCTGAAAGAATTCGGCAACATCTACACGCGCATCATGAACCC
>NZ_JBARMD010000217.1:0-15158 GCF_049802275.1 Occallatibacter sp.
GAAGGACTCGCGGCCGGCGAAGAATCAAGCGCAGCCATAAATCCCGCGGCGGGGCGCGCTGCGATGAGCGCATTTCTGAGGCTGTCGCGCACAAAATCGTGGATCAGCGACTGTTGCCGGAAGCGCACCTCCGTTTTAGCCGGGTGGACATTGACGTCCACTTCTTCGGGCGGCATCTCCAGAAACAAGAGCACCACGGGCGAGCTAGTCGGCGGAATGATGTTCCGATACGCCTCTGCGATCGCATGCAACAGAAGTCGATCCCGGATCAGTCGCTTGTTCACGAAGATGTAGATCGAATTGCGATTGAGTTTCTGAAGCTCCGGCTTGGAATAAAAGCCTGACAGTCTGACAGTACCGGGCTTGCGCGCCGGCTCATCGGGATCGCGCTTCCACGGCGGTGGTTCCGGCAGCCCGGCTCGATCGAGTTGCGTCTCGGCAGCCACCGGCAAAAGCTGTGCCAGCGTGTCTTTGCCGAAGATCTGGTAGATGCGTTCCGCCGGTCTACCCACTGGTGGCGCGGAAACCAGCGTGTGTGAAGCTGATAAAAGTTCGAAGTGCTTTTCAGGATGAGCCAGTGCGTAGTGAGTCACCAGCGCGACTACGTGCGACAACTCGGTAGATTCTGCGCGCAGAAACTTGCGGCGCGCAGGCGTGTTGAAGAAGAGATCGCATACAGAGATCGTGGTGCCGCGCGGCAGGGCACCGTCGTCTACGTGCAGAATTTTGCCGCCGGCAATTTCCAGGCGGGTGCCGGGTCCGTCCTCACCAGTCGAAGTCTCCAGCGTGACGCGTGCGACGGATCCAATCGACGGCAGTGCTTCGCCGCGAAAACCCAGCGTGGAAATCGTCAGCAGTTCATCGGCGGTGTGCAACTTTGAGGTCGCATGTCGCTCAAACGCCAACAACGCATCGTCGCGATTCATGCCCTCGCCGTCGTCGGCGATGCGGATCAACTTGCGGCCGCCCGCCTCTACTTCAACGCGAATGCGATTGGCGCCTGCATCGAGCGCGTTCTCCAGCAGTTCTTTCACAACGGAGGCGGGACGATCCACCACCTCACCGGCGGCGATCTGGTTAGCCACCTGGTCGGAAAGAACACGAATACGGCCCATGGGGAAAGGGTATCAGTGGATAGTGGCGAGAGAACAGAGAACAACCAAACAGGGAATGGGAATGGTGACTGGAAATAAAAACCAGGAGCACGGTGCTCCTGGTTTTCGAGAATTGAATTTTCCTCCCTATAGCAATTGCGCGGAAATAGAAGATTCTCTCTGCATCTGTTCAAAGCAGGTCCACGCGCGATCACCATCCGAGCCTCTCACAGGCGCGAGGTTGCAGACCGCGAGACAAAAATTTGCAAGCGTGAAAGTCGTCGACACGTGCCAGAACAACAGAATCAGCGCGACATTGGTGAGCGGACCGGCGAGAGAAACAAGCAGGTTCTTCATCGGCGATCCAGCTTCGCGCACAATGTACATTCCTTTCATACACATTCCCACGCTCTTTACTTTGATTCCGACCATCAGCGAAGTCACAAGATGCCCGAACTCATGCAGCACCATCGCAATGATGCCAAGAGACATCGTTCCGACCAGCGACAAAACCCAATGTGTAAATAAATAATTCATACATCGATCTCAATTCACTCGCATATATGTGATGTCCCAGACGAAGCGGGGGATGTATATAAACGCGCTTGCGCGCGCTTGATCAGCGAAAAAAGCGCAGTAACCATGCGGATGGTTACGTCAACGCGATAAGCATGAGTACTCTGCGATTGAAACTGCATCGCGAATCGTCGCCGATGCAAAAAAGGATTCGCGTAGACCCTATTTCTTTTCCATTTGGGAATGCAGAAGGCCGACCGCGAAAGTGGGCGGCGGGATCTCGGCATTGACGTCTGTCACCATACGTGCCTGGAACCAGACGTAGTCCGATGAATGGGCAAGCTTCTCGTAATTTGCGTTGAAGTATTCTTCGGGCGTCTGTCCAGCGGGAACCGGATTTGGCGCTCCGGCAAGAATGCGCGTAAAGCCCGCAACTAGTCCTTGCAGCAATGCGGGATCGTGTTCGCGCCAGTATGCCGCCGCGATCCTGTTGGCATCGTACTCGCGCTGGTAGTGGGTTTTGTTCTGCGCCGAATCGAAGCAGGCCTGCCACCAGTGACCCAATTCGTGAACGAAAACCCAACTATACGTTCCATTATTGAAGACGCGGTTCGCCGCTTGGTCATCAGCATTCGGGCCTGCGAGATGAAAGAACAGCTCCTTCTGGTCGGCATTCAGCAGCCACCATGCGGACACTCGAAGCGTGTTGCTGGCCGGATCGTAGTTGCCGAAGGAAGGAATGTCGGCAATTTCAAGTTTTGGGGCGTCGAGCGTGCACGCGGAGCCAGCGGATTTCGCTTCCCGGACCGCTTCCTGAACGAATGCATCGCGAAGCGCGGCAAGTTTCGCCGTGGTTGCGGCAACGATTGCCGGATCGGGCGGCTGGTTCTGGGATGCTGGAGAACCTGCCAGTTGGGCGACTGCGAACAAGGGAGCACTGAATAGAAGTGAACACAAAATGCAGTTGGGGATTGAAAGCGTCATTCGAACCTCGGCGAGCAGCAGATCGATTCGATCGATCTGATTGTGGCGAAATCCTACATGCTGAGGAGAGTTGCCAGAAACGAAAAATGCCGCGCGAGGCGGCATTTTCAGAAAACGATTGTGGCGCGCTTAAATGCCGACGCCGAACTCGGTCGACTGCTGATTGCCGGCGCTCGAGTAAAAGTCGTACGGGGTGCGCTTCCTGAACTTGTAGCGCAGGCGAAGCTCGCGGCCTACAAAGATGCCGAGCGCGGCGACGGTTACACCGACGGAGAACCATCCAATAACCTTGAGAGTCTTGCTGTCCTCTTCGTCATCGAGGAGCGTCAGATTGCTGGCTTCTGCAGACATAAACTGGACTGGTCTCCTATACCAATGATAGCCCAACTCTCTTTTGATGCATCCCACGGTCGAGAGGTGACACTACAACTTTGGTTGGATGCGTCCCAAAGTGGTACTGAATTTATGAGTGTGTTCCCGCGATCTTGCTGAACCATGAATGTTGTGTTGCATGCGGAAGAAAACTGGCGCGGAACGAGTTTGCGGCCAGTTGGCGCAGCTCTTCGCGGGTAAACCCCTGCTGAGTGTGGGCGAGCAGATACTCGTTGACGACGTCGGAGCCGAAGAAGGCTGGATCGTCAGAGTTGAGGGTGACGAGAAGCCCGGCATCGAAGTAGCGGCGGAGCGGATGAGCGGCAAACGACGGACAAACGCCGGTGCGCACATTAGAGGTTGGGTTCAACTCAAGCACAATGCGCCGTGTTCTCAACGCATGAAGAAGATTCGGGTCGTCCACCGCCGAGAGAACGTGCCCAAGGCGTTCCGATCCGATGTTGAGGGCTTCCCAGATCGCCTCAGGCCCCGTGGTCTCGCCGGCGTGGTTGGTCAGGCGCAGACCCGCATCTCGCGCGGCCGCATAAATCTCTCGAAAAGGCTCGGAGCCGCAGCGGCGTTCGTCGCCGCCGAGTCCGATGCCGACGATTGAAGGAAATTCGGCGCGCATCTGGGCTGCCTTCTGAAAGACGCGCTCGGCTTCGGGCACGGTGAAGTGACGCACGGCGTCGAAGATCCAGTAGACCGAGAGGCCGAGTTCGCGTTCGGCGCGGAGCCGGGCGCGTTCCAGTCCATCGAAGATCGGCTCGAAGCAGGCTGGGTCGTGATTCCGCCACATATAGATAACGCCGACGGAAATGAAAACTTCGGCATGGACAACACCTTGCCCGGCAAGATGCTGCATCATGCGCCACGCGACGAGTTCGTAATCGTCCGCGTGAATGAGTTGCCGGGTGACGGCTTTGAAAGCTTCGATGAAGCCGGTGAAGTCGGTGAATTGGTAGAGCGCTTCGGCCTCAGCCAAGGTGATCGGCGTAGCGTCATGACGCGCGCTCAGCTCGGCGAGCGTGGCAGGGGTGATGGTGCCTTCGAGATGGAGATGCAGTTCAGCCTTGGGGAGACGGCGAATGAACGCCTGAATATCGTCCATGTGTCCAGTTTACGGGGTGATCCTCAGGCGTAGACGCGGGATGACCGCGATGCTGGTGCCCTAGCTACAGAGGGACAATCGCGTCAATGAGCGCCTCGGCGATTTGCACTAACCCGCTAGCGCGGGAGGGGATGCATTTGTGGCGTTTGGATAGAGTGTTGGACACCCGAGGAGGTGTCCATGACTCATTTACGCCAGCGCATGCAGGAAGACCTCCGGCTGCGCAACTTCTCCGAACGCACGGTTCGCCACTACACCCATACCGTTGCTGAGTTCGCCAAGTACTTCCGCAAGTCACCCGATCAACTGGGCCCAGAGCATGTTCGTACGTACCTGCTGTTTCTGCTCAACGAGCGCAAGCTTGCGTGGGGAACGATTCAGGGTGCTCGTTCAGCGCTGAAGTTTCTCTATACGCGGACGCTGAAGCAGACCTGGTTTGATCAGGAGGTTATCAAGCCCAAGATACGGCGTAAGCTGCCCACGGTCTGGAGCCGCGAGGAAGTATGCGCTTTGCTCGATGCGGAGATGAACACCAAGCATCGTGCGCTGCTCGCCCTGTACTACAGCGCAGGCCTTCGTTGTCAGGAAGCGCTGGATCTGAAGGTGATCGACATTGACAGCAAGCGGATGGTCATCCACGTCCGCGAAGGCAAGGGCAAGTTTCCGCGTCAGGTCATGCTGTCTCCGAAGCTGCTGGAGATCCTGCGCGTGTACTGGCGGTGGCGCAAGCCCAAGGACTGGTTGTTTCAAGGGAAACGGCCGGGAGAGCCGCTGAAGGCGAACGCAGTCCGGGTGGTGTGCCAGAAGCTGCGTAAGCAACTTGGTATCAGGAAGCCGCTGAGCCCGCATGTTCTGCGCCACTCGTTCGCGACACACCTGCTGGATGCCGGAACTGATCTGCGCAGCATCCAACTGCTGCTCGGCCATCGCGATCTCGAGACGACATCCCGGTACCTGCATGTTTCCGAAGCCAGGCTGCGCGCCACACCGAGTCCGCTCGACGATCTGCCGATCCAGACCTCGCCAACTGCTCACGGAGGGAACAGAACGGCATGACCGGACATCGGCTTGAAGTGGCCGATGTCTTCCATGCGCATCAAGATCAGTTTCTTCATCGCTGGGGCCACGCACTGTCTGACCAGCAACGGAAGGTACTGCGCGATATCGGCCTGTGCCGCACCGCCGCACTGGGCACTCATCTGGAGCGCTGCGATCGATGCAGCTATGAGACTGTCGCATACGACTCGTGCCGGAACCGGCACTGTCCCAAGTGCCAGTCTTCAGCACGCGATCGCTGGCTGCTTAAGCAGGCTGCCAGCCTGCTGCCGGTGCCCTATGTCCATGCGGTCTTCACTGTGCCCGAACAACTCGCGCCACTCGGACTACGCAATCAGCCGCTTTTCTATTCGATGCTGTTTCGCGCAGCTTCCGAGACCCTGCTGCGGATCGCTGCCGACCCGCGTCATCTCGGTGCACGTATCGGCATACTCGCCGTTCTCCATACCTGGAGTCAGAACCTGCAGTTTCATCCGCATCTGCACTGTCTCATTCCCGCCGGCGGACTGGCTCCTGATAACTCCCGATGGATCGCAACCAAGCGCCACGGGTTCTTCCTCCCGGTGCGCGTGCTCAGCCGCATGTTCCGCGGCAAGCTGCTCAGCTTTCTAAAGCAGAGCTATCGGCGAGGCGAGCTATGCTTCCCCGGCAAGCTGGCTGCACTCTCGGCGCCGCACGCCTTCTACTCTCTGCTCGGGAGCCTCCGACGAAGAGAGTGGGTGGTCTACTCCAAGCCTCCTTTCGGCGGACCCGAGCACGTTCTGAAGTATCTGGCCCGCTACACCCATCGGGTCGCCATCTCCAACGGAAGGCTCATCAGCCTCGAGAACGGACGGGTGCGCTTTCGCTGGCGCGACTCGAGGCACAACAACCGCAGCAGCACGATGCGACTTGAGGCCACGGAGTTCATCCGCCGCTTCCTGCTCCACGTACTCCCTGCCGGCTTCGTAAAGATTCGGCACTTTGGACTTCTTGGTAACCGGATCCGCCGGCAGGCGTTGGAGCGGTGCCGGATGTATCTCCATTCCGTGACGACCGACATCGGTGCATTGTTAGACGAACAGCAACGGTCTGCACTGAACCGCTCCTGCCCACAGTGTCGATCCGGAACCCTGCACGTCATCGCACATTCCGGTCAACGAGTGGGTGCAACGGCTAGGGCTTGCGCAGCCAGAATCGACTCTTCTTGAGAAAGCCATGATCATCCACTATCTCAGCTCGACCTATTCCAGCCACGGCGTCTTAACCAGCCGTTTGCAGATCTGTGCTTCGATCCTGCTCGCCGATGTCAGTCAACCGACCCAGCACCACGAACAGAAGCAGTACCGATCTCAAAGACTACCCAACCATGATCGACGGCGCTGCGTTCCCGGCGTGATCCAACACATCGGCTCCCTGCAAAGTCCATTCAATCCCCATACACCCACCGCACTAGCGGGTTAGCGCAAATCGCCGTACCAACACCGCTCCGCCTCAAGCTTCCAGGCAGACGAGGAGACTCTGCCTGCGGAGCGCTGTCGATACGGCACTAGAGATTTATCGCTCTTCGAGAAGTTGGATTTCGCTTCTTGCGTCCAAATGACGAGAGGCGCGTTTGTTGTTACTCATCCTCACTCTTCCAGTTCACTCCCACCCCGGTATCACACGGCAAACGGCACATTTTCACAGTTACGAGTGTTAGTATGTCGGCGGACCCTGGTTTGGCACGGATGACCCCCGGAGAAGCCGTTTTAGCGCTCTCCTACCTGCCTTCAAGGGCCACATACACTGAACAGCCCCGGAGGACTCAACATGCCTTTAGTAAAAGGTACTGATGGAATCGACATCTTCTATAAGGATTGGGGTACGGGCCAACCGATAGTTTTCAGCCATGGGTGGCCTTTGTCGTCCGATGACTGGGATACGCAGATGCTGTTCTTTCTGCAGCATGGGTATCGCGTTATCGCCCACGACCGTCGTGGCCATGGCAGATCGACTCAGGTTGCGGATGGTCACGATATGGATCACTATGCTGACGACCTGGCGGCGGTAGTACAGCACCTCGACCTCAAGGATGCGATCCATGTTGGCCACTCCACGGGTGGCGGAGAAGTGGTCCGATATCTTGCGAGACATGGGCAGAAGCGCGCCGCAAAAGCTGCGCTGATCAGCGCAGTTCCGCCGCTCATGGTGAAGTCTGAAGCCAATCCGCTTGGCCTTCCGAAAGAAGCGTTCGACGGATTGCAGGCGCAGCTGGCTGCCAGCAGGTCGCGCTTCTATCGAGACATACCAGAAGGACCGTTCTTTGGCTACAACCGACCGGGCGCGAAGCCGTCCGAGGGAGTAATCGGAAATTGGTGGAGGCAGGGCATGATCGGTGCAGCGAAAGCGCAATACGACGGAATCGTGGCTTTTTCACAAACTGACTTCACCGAAGATCTGGGAAAAATCACAATACCGGTGCTCGTGATGCATAGCGAGGACGACCAGATTGTGCCTTACGTGGCCTCTGGGCCGCTTACTGCAAAATTACTCAAGAATGCAACCTTCAAGTCCTACAAGGATCTCCCGCACGGGATGATTACCACGCACGCGGAGATAGTAAACGCCGAACTACTTGCGTTTTTTCAGGTCTGACCTCAGATTTCACTGTGATCAGGCCTGGAGTCGATGGGCTGCTCACACGCTGTGCGGGCCATAGCGGAAATTAAGCGGAGGTAGAGCATGGCGGGGAAACTGGAAGGTAAAGTCGCGCTAGTCACAGGTGGTAGTTCGGGTATTGGCTTTGCGACGGCGGAACAATTCATCAAGGAAGGCGCCTTCGTCTACATCACCGGTCGGCGTCAACCGGAACTCTCTTCCGCTGCGGAAGTTCTGGGCGAACAGGCGCAGGCAATACGGGCGGACGCGTCCAACTTGGTCGAACTTGATGCACTTTATGCGCAGATTCAGCGTGAGAAGGGCCGCCTTGATGTCCTCTTTGTGAACGCAGGCGGAGGCTCGTTTGCGCCTATCGGTCAAATCACAGAGGAGCAATACGACCAAACGTTCGATACGAATGTGAAGGGTGTTCTTTTCACCGTGCAGAAAGCGCTTCCTTTGATTCCGGAAGGAGGAGCCATCGTGCTGAATGCTTCCATCGTTTCTGTGCAGGGTACTCCAAACTTCAGCGTGTATTCGGCAAGCAAAGCAGCAGTGCGCTCGTTTGCGCGCGGCTGGACCAACGATCTCAAGGATCGAAAGATTCGCGTCAACGTGGTAAGCCCCGGTCCGATCGATACACCCGGACTGAGTGGCCTGGCGCACAATGAGGATGAGAAGAGAGCTATCTACACACACCTTGCCTCGAGTGTTCCGCTGGGTCGCGTTGGTAGACCAGAGGAGGTTGCGAAAGCAGCCGTCTTCCTCGCTTCGGACGATGCCAGCTACATCGCCGGCGTCGAGTTGTTCGTTGATGGCGGCACCGTCCAAGTCTAGTTGTGCAGAACAACACGCAGCAGCAGGGTCGGTCACCGCAAGAACTTAAATACGTCTATCAGGCAAGTTGGTGCACATAAGTCGGCTTGTATTTGCTGGCCGGCAGTGGCACAAAATCTCATTTGGTGATAACAGCTCGATGCACTCATCCACACGATGTGGGCCAACTATTCTCGCGGTTCTTCTACCGCAAACTTATCGCATGCCCGCGAACTCAGACCGATGTCGGCTGTAGAAGAAGTAGATCAGCAGGCCGACGATCAGCCAGATAAAGAACGCCTCCCAGGTCAGAACTTCGAGCCCCATCATCAGCATGATGCAGAAGATGATGCTGAGCACGGGGAAAATCGGTCCCCATGGGGCGCGGAACGATCGAGGGCGCTCGGGCTCGCGATAGCGCAGGATGAGGACGGCGATCGAGACGAGGACAAAGGCGAAGAGCGTGCCAATATTGGAGAGGTTCGAGACCGTACCGATGTCGAGCAGGCCGGCGGGAACTCCGACGACGAATCCGGCAACCCAGGTGGCGACCGCGGGTGTGCGGTAGCGCGGGTGAATCTTGCCGAAGACTTTGGGCAGCAGTCCGTCGCGCGACATGGCAAACCAGACACGCGCCTGTCCGAGCTGAAATACGAGAATCGACGAGATCATGCCCAGCATGGCGCCGATGAGCACGACCAGCTCGATCCAGTGCAGGTTGTGGCCGCCGGGTTCGAGCGAGAGGCGCTTGAGCGCGTTCACTACAGGCGCGCCGTCGCCCATGATGGACTGCCATGGGACGATGCCACTGAGACAGATGGCAACTCCGCCGTAAAGGACGGTGCATGCGACTAATGTAGCGAGGATGCCAAAGGGCAGATCGCGCTGCGGCTGCTTGCATTCTTCGGCGGCGGTAGAGACAGAATCGAATCCAATGTAGGTGAAGAAGATGATCGATCCGCCGGAGAGCATGCCGGTCCAGCCGTTGGGCATGAAGGGATGCCAGTAGACCGGCTTAACGAAGCTGGCCGCCGCGCCAATGAAGGTGAGGATGGCGACGATTTTTACGAGAACGAGAATGTTATTGGTGCGGGCCGACTCACGTATGCCGCGCACCAGCACGACAGTGAGCACCATGACGACGAGGAAGGCGGGTATGTTGAAGCCGAAGTGCCAGCCCGGAGCATAGAGGTCTTTGCCGGCCAGGTCCTGGAGCCCGGTGGGAAGGTATGCAGGAGAAATCCACTTCAAGTCGGGGTGCAGCCCGAACCACTCGAGGAGCGCCTCGATATGCGCGGCAAAACCGACGCTGACGCTCATGTTCGAGAAGGCGTATTCAAGAATCAGGTCCCAGCCGATGATCCATGCCACGAGCTCGCCGAGCGTGGCGTAGGTGTAGGTGTAGGCGGAGCCGGCGATGGGGATCATCGAAGCGAGTTCGGCGTAGCAGAGGCCGGTAAAGACGCAGACGATAGCGACAAGGACAAGCGACAGAGCGAGGGCAGGACCTGCGCCGGGCCGTCCGGCCATGGCGGTGTGTGTCAGCAGGTAGTGGATCAGCGGGGTGTTGCTGACTTCAGGGGTATCGAACTTTTGTCCCGCCATGGCGGTGCCGATGACGGTGAAGATGCCTGAACCTATGACGGCGCCGATGCCGAGAGCGGTAAGTGACCAGGGGCCGAGCGACTTCTTCAGCGCGTGTTCGGGCTCTTCCGACTCGCGGATGAGCTTATCAATGGACTTACGGGCAAGCAGTTGACTTGGCAGGGCAGTTCTCCTCGTCCGATCCGGCGTGCAGTGCAGGCGGTTGCCGTGAGCTGTGGGAAACCTTATGCGGAAGTTTACATGATGAGGATTGGACGGACGGAAAGGGATGAAATCGCGGCGGGAACGTCAAGAATGAGCGGTTTGAGGATCGAAGCCTGGCCGGCTTATTGAACGGCCAGGGCTTCGATCCGATTGGTGAACGCCGCCTTTTAACGCTTCGACTGGCCGCGCGCCGCTTTCTTGAGCTTTTTCTTGTTGGAGCCGCGCGGAGTGGTGCGCTTGGCCTTCGGTGCAGCCTTCTTGCGGGAGGCACGTTTTACTTTTTTACGTTCCAGCTTGTCTTCAATTTTCTTGGTATTTGCCAATGACAACCTCTTCTTACTGAATCAAATCAATGTGTCCCGCGAGAACGGGGATGTGAACTTTATGGTAACAGGGATTTCTCTGCGCGGAAAAGGACGGACTCCTGTTGCTCGAGGCGTAAACAGCAGGAAAACGGGTCAATTGCGGCCCTGCGCAACGCGAATTCACGCGGCATTTGTTGATTCTCGGCGTAGAATGGAGCTAAGACGCGATCTGGAAACACCCAGCCTGCTCGGCCTTTGGCCGTCCTAATGCTTCAGACGAGCTCCGTATCCCACGCAGCAATCACATGTCGTTGGTTTAACTGCCGACATTCTCCCCGTGAACGGAGTTCTTCATGCGTTCTGACAAGATCCATCGCGCGCTCAAGCAAGGAATGAACCGATTTGAAATGTGCCAGCTTGTTGCCAAAGGCGTGAGAGCCACACACAAGACAGGTGGAAGGTTCGAAGACACCATCAACGACGCTCTCGACTTTCTGGGTTGCCACAAATCGGATCACGGGTCCATGCACCCAGTTTCGAGCGATCCTGGAGCCAAATCCCTGAAACCAGCTGCATAGATCCGCGTAACTTAGCAATACATACGCATAAAAATGAGAAGGACGGCAGTTATGCCGTCCTTTTTGATCTCAGTTAGAACATTCATCCGAAATTTAGACGGGTTGAACGTTCTCAGCCTGCCAGCCCTTGGGGCCCTTGGTCACGTTGAACTGGACCTTCTGGCCTTCCTGAAGCGAACGGAAGCCGTTTGCCTGGATGGCGGTGTGATGGACGAAGACGTCCTCGCCGTTCTCACGGCTCAAAAATCCAAATCCCTTGGCGTCATTAAACCACTTGACTGTGCCTGTTTCCATTGTGTTTTGTTCCTTTGATACTGAATTGCCCGCGAACGCAATGAGGAAGATTGCAAGTGAGCGGGTAAGCGAAACAGGCAATGACTTCTAGATCGAATTCTACGATTGGTCTAAGTATAACACAGGATGGCATCTTTCTGCATCGATAACAGTCAATCCTGGTCCGGCGGGGAATCCTGATACAGCGGCGCCCGCTGTTGCCGTCCGGCACATCCAGCCCGTTGAAAGAGCAGCGAAACCGCTCTGAATTGTGACGGGACCCGATGATGACATATGCATGGTTGCGTACCAGAAGACAGGCTATGTTGCAGGTTGCAGTCCCTCGAATAGGGCGTGCAGAAGAGACGGCTATCAGCTTTTCCATCAGTTTTTGCCAGTTTCCACGCCTGAACGGACCTGAGATGCTTTGTTGGGAGATAATGTGGTCGCCGAAGGCGGCGCTTGCAGTGGACGAAATTAAGGTAAACCGGGGCTGATGAGAGAAGAAGTGATCGCAGCGAAGACAACCACGAGCGAATGGAGCATTGCTGACCCGGTCCGGACGCACACGACGTTTATCGGCCGTCTAGCCAGCAAATGGTGGGGACTGGCGCTGATCGGCGCCCTGGTATGTACCGCCGCCGGAACGCTTTTTGCGTTGCCGGAGTTTGGGACCAGTCACTGGCACGATGAGATTCGCATCTATCTTGCGCAGTTCTGGGTCTGGGGGGCGCTGACCCCCGCGATCGTCTGGCTCGATCGGCGGCTGCCCTACTCGGGCAGGGCGCTCGGCCGGCGTTTGGCCGCACACATCCTGGCGAGCATCGTCTTTACCGAAATCTACTTTTACGTGTTTACAACGATGCGCGCCCTGATGGGTGTTGCGCCCTGGAGTTCGCTTCGCATTTCGCAGCTCTTCAGCCCGGCAGTGATTGGGTGGCAGATCTGGTGCTGGCTCATCTACTGGATCATTCTGGGGGGCATACAGGCCTACCAGTACTACCAGCGCTACATGAACAGCGAACTCCGCCTGGAGCGACTGGAACACAGCTACAGCGAGGCGCGGCTCAACGCCCTGCGCATGCAGCTCGATCCGCATTTCCTGTTCAACGCGCTGAACACGATCTCCTCTCACGTGGAGCGCGACCCGAAGTTGACCCGCCGCATGATCGAGCATCTCGGCGATCTGCTGCGCATGTCGCTTGAATCAAAGGACCGGCAGGAGGTGCCGCTGGCGGAGGAACTGGCTTTCCTGGAGCATTATCTTGAGATCCAGAAGATTCGGTTTGGGGATCAACTGCGCGTGGTGATGGATATTGCGCCAGAGGTGAAGTACGCAGCAGTGCCATCAATGTTCATTCAGCCGCTGGTCGAGAATGCGATCCGGCATGGAATTTCGCGGCGGGCTTCGGGAGGGACCATCGTCGTCCGCGCCAAACACCTTGGTGATCGCCTCGAAGTTCGCATCATCGATGACGGCGTGGGCTTGCCTCTCGGCTGGAAAATCGAAGAGGCCGAGGGGCTGGGTCTGTCCATCACGCGGCAGCGCATCGACGGGCTTCACCCCAATGGGGCAAGCCGGTTCGTGGTGAGGAATCGCAAGGAAGGCGGGACGGAAGTGGACGTGTCGCTGCCCCTGCGGCTGGTAGGAGACGAGAAGAGTGAACGCGCGTCCGCATGAACCGATCCACGTGCTCGTGGCCGACGACGAGCTTCCAGCCCGTCAGCGGCTGATCGACCTGCTGCGGCGGGACGAGCAGGTGGCCTCGGTGAGCGAAGCTGCGGACGGCCAGACAGCCGTCGAAATGATTCAGCGCAACAATCCCGACCTGATCTTCCTTGACGTACAGATGCCGGAACTCGATGGCCTGGCGGTGATCGATGCGATCGGCGCGGCGCAGATGCCGCTCACCGTCTTTGTGACTGCCTACGATCAGCACGCGATCCGGGCCTTTGAAGCCAATGCGCTCGACTACCTGCTGAAGCCCTTCAGCGATGAACGATTCGAAGCAACGATGTGTCGCGCCAAGGCTCGGCTGGATGAGCGCAGCATGCGGGAGTTTGGCCAGCGCGTGATGAAGATGGTGAGCGCTGCTCCAAGCGCTCCGGAGCGCAGGCTGGATCGGCTGGTGGTGAAGGCGGGGGGAACGACGCGCTTTGTGCGTGTAATCGATATCGACTGGATTGAAGCGGCGGGCGTTTATGTGACGCTGCACGTGGGTGGCAAGGAACTGCTATATCGCGCGGCGCTGAACGACCTGGCGGAGAAGCTCGATCCGCGGCGGTTTGTGCGCGTGCATCGCTCGGCGCTGATCAATATCGAGAGCGTGCTGCAACTGGAGCCGATTTCGCACGGGGAATTTGAGGCGGTGCTGAAGAATGGCTCGCGGACGCGGGTGAGCCGGACGTATCGGGTGCAGTTGGAGAAGAGGCTGGGGCAACCGTTGTAGGGCTTAGCGAGCGAACCAAATCGAGTCGTCGCGTGACAAGTTGCGAAAAGAAGAAAAGCGACGAAAGAGAGCCTCGCTTGCCGGAAACACGTCCGTCGGGCTAAGGGCACTTGAGATTGCATGTTTTTGGAACCGAAACTTCCGAGCCGACGGTCACTCAGGAACCAGCAGCGTTCTCGTCGAGCAAGCTAAAAAAATCACTGTTTAGGTAAGCCTACTTGAAGCTTGACGAGCTTAACCACCTTGCAATCGTTGAGTTGATATTGCCATTTTCCAGTGGTGGCAGGAGTCACCGTAATCTCAGCAGGGAGTTGGAACCCATCGACAGATTGATATGTGTAAGCGAATTCAGCGTCGTTTGGTGGCGGACCCGTTCTGATCGAGTTGAGGAGGTATCCTTGCGGACCCGATTTGAATTCGGTGGTGAACGACATCGGCTGTGGAAGATCCATTGCGCCGCTTGAAACACGAAAATCGGCGTCCAAAAAGAGCGTTCCCTGCACGTCATCTCCTTTCATTGAAAGTTTGAAACCCGAGGGAAGCTTTTCAAATTGATATTTCGTTGTTCCGACCGGAAGAACGACGTTTGTGCTTGAAGGAAGCCAAGCGTTCAATCCGCTCGATACCATCGCGATTAGGACCTGTTCCAACGTTGCTTCTTGAGGAACACCGCTGAAATCTGGCTTTTCAGGTTTTGAAGAAACAGTTGCCTTGTGCCCGTCTAGATTAATCCGGTGGTGAATGGTCTGAAGATGTTCCGCAGTGGCAACTGCCGCTGGCGGCAATGTACCCAGCATCGCCGCAAAATGAGACTTCCAATCGAACTGCGCCTCGCAATCAAATGCGGCCAAGTTCCGCGTAAAAGGCGCGTCATACAGGGACCGAGCTTTCACCATCAGCGCGGTATCCGATTCTGGTGTCTGGGGTACTACAGGAACACAGATCGAGAGCATGAGCAGAAGTAGAAGGTCTTGTCGGGCCATGTCCAGATACTATCGCGGCTCGCTCGTCAGCCCTACGCTGGCGCAAATCGGCAAACTCCTGAGTTGTAGCTATCCAAGATCGGAAGCGCTTCGCGCGGAGGAGGTCTAATTGTGAGGCTCGATTTGCTCCGCGAGGCGGTTTCGATTTGGACACGAGAAGGAAGCCGCAGGCGTACTTAGCGGGCGCGGTGA
>NZ_JBARMD010000218.1:0-13825 GCF_049802275.1 Occallatibacter sp.
CCCCAGCACTGCGCTTCCTAAAAGCCTCAAGATCGAAATTGAACAGGCCGACGAGCGCAACCAGGCAGGCGTTCTCAACACGGGCTGGTGGGGCATGGCGCTTCATGCAAACACCGAGTACAAGGGATCGTTCTACGCAAAGTCTGATTCGACAGCGCTGGGACCGATCATTGTCAGCCTCGTGAATGACCTCACGGGCAAACCCGTTGCCACTAAGACGGTCAACGGCATTACCTCCGACTGGAAGCAGTACACCGTTGCATTGAAGACAGGCGCGATCGAGCCATCGGCGACCAATCACCTCGTCATCTCCGCCGGCCATGCAGGCACGCTTTGGCTGCAGCTCGTCTCGTTGTTTCCGCCGACGTATCACAATCGCGTCAACGGCAACCGCGTCGATCTGATGGACAAGCTTGCGGCGATGCATCCAGCATTTCTGCGCTTCCCGGGTGGCAACTACCTTGAAGGCGATCACATCAACGAGCGCTTCGAGTGGAAGAAGACCATCGGCCCGTTGGTCGACAGGCCCACGCATCCGAGCCCCTGGCGTTACCACTCGTCCGACGGGCTTGGTTTTCTGGAGTTTCTGGAGTGGTGTGAAGACCTGCATATGCAGCCGGTGCTGGCGGTTTATGGCGGATACTCGATGGCGCAGGAGCACGTGAACCCGGGCCCCGATCTCGAACCCTACGTGCAGGACGCGCTCGATGAACTGGAATACGTGACCGGCGGACCTGAGACGAAGTGGGGCGCCGAGCGCGTGAAAGACGGACACCCCGCTCCTTTCAAGCTCACCTACGTTGAAATCGGCAACGAAGACAATTTCGACAAATCAGGCAGCTATGAAGGCCGCTACGCGCAGTTCTATAAGGCCATCAAGGCAAAGTATCCTGACCTGCAACTGATCGCCACGATGCCTCTCAAACAAATGAAGCCCGACGTGCAGGACGATCACTACTACGTGCGCGCGACGCAGAACTTTGCGGATACAACGCACTACGACAAGGCCGATCGCAGCGGGCCGAAGATCTTCGTCGGCGAGTGGGCCACCCGCGAGGGATCTCCTACGCCAAACATGGGCGCTGCACTGGGCGACGCCGCATGGATGACAGGCCTCGAACGCAACAGCGATCTGATCGTGATGGCCGCCTACGCACCGCTGCTGGTGAATGTGAATCCCGGCGGAATGCAGTGGGAGACCGATCTCATCGGTTACAACACCTTGAAGAGCTACGGCTCGCCTGCCTATTATGCGCAGGTGATGTTCGCGTCGTATCTTGGCGATCACACCGTCGCATCAAAGCTGGAGAATGCCGGGCCGAAGCTTTTCTACTCGGCCACCCTCAACAAGGCAAAGAAGCAGCTCTATCTCAAGCTGGTCAACGCCTCGTCAGCTTCGCAGCCGCTCCAGATCGCGATGCCCGGGTCTCAACCCAAGGCCATGGCGAAGCTGGTTCGGCTGAGCGCGCCCGACACCCAGACCACCAACAGCATCGACGATCCTAATCGTCTGGTACCGGTGGAGTCGCCAGTACACGACGTGAGCAGCAATTTCTCAATATCGCTGCCAGGTTACTCAATCCAGATCCTGCAAATTGATCTGCCGTGAAGACGCGCAGATTGAGACCAGCATGCCAGTGAACCACAAACATGGTGCCCCAGGGCCTGTCCTGAGCTTTGTCGAAGGATCTCGCTTTTGAGGCCTGGGTAAGCTGCAGGCGAAAGCTCGCTCTAACTGCCCTGGTTGTCAAATAAAGGAAAAATGTTCAGCGATCGTTAGAGCCGAACAATCGGCCATTTGCCGCCTTCGCGTCGGATCTTGAAAACTCGGCCGCGAACATTAAGGCGATAAATCCCATCTGGGGGCGATTGGTCCGCCGAGTCGATCCGAAGACTGGTCAAGACAGCATTCGCAGAAGTTCCAGGGGTCAGCTTTGTCACAAGCGCCACCGTGCACTTGCACTGGACTTCATCTCCGTCTCCCCGAAGAACACCTGGAAACAAATCAATCTTGTCCGCGACCTTTTTCATAGAGTGCTTACCATTCTAAGAAAACGGCGGTCGGAAAGACACCCACGTGAACCACAACCGTCATAGGGCAGCCTACGGAACTTCATGGCCGTCGAAGATACGTTCTTTTCAAACAGGATATTTTGCAGGAGTAACCTCAAAGAGAACAAGCGAAACAGTGATCAACGGCTGAGACAAAATATCCGCGATCGCTTCCCGGAAACACACCCCTGAAAGCGACCGCGGATACTTGAGAACTGATAGTCACGCTGCCAAACACTGCAGCTACCGACGACAGGCTATTCTTCTTCCTCCTCCACCGGCCGCTTGGCGTTAGCCAGAATCTTATCGGCCACCAGTTGCGGAACGATGTCGTAGTGATTCATTTCCATACGATAGCTGCCTTTGCCCTGTGTCATGGAGGTGAGCTGGGTGCCGTAGGTCAGCATTTCCGCCATTGGAACCTCGGCGTTGATGACGGTCGTTCGTCCCCTCGACTCCATGCCCTGCACGCGTCCGCGGCGTCCGTTCAGGTCTCCCATGAGCGCGCCTGCAAATTCGTCCGGAGCCTCAACGGCAACCTTCATGATGGGCTCCAGTAGGCAGGGCTTGGCTTGTTCCATGGCTTTGCGAAAGGCGAGGCGACCAGCTTTTTTGAACGAAAGTTCGTTGGAGTCGACGTCGTGATAGCTGCCGTCGTAAACGATGATCTTGAAGTCGACCACAGGGTAGCCGGCGAGATAACCGCGAGCAGCCGACTCGACGACACCCTTCTCGATCGCCGGGATGAAGTTACGCGGGATGGCTCCCCCAAAGACTTCGCTGGCGAATTCAAAACCTCCGCCGCGGGGCAGAGGCTCCATCCTGACCTTGCAGTCGCCGAATTGGCCATGGCCGCCCGATTGTTTCTTATGGCGCCCCTGCGCGTCGGCCTTGCCGCGAATCGTTTCGCGATACGGCACCTTGGGCGCCTTCAGCGTCACCTCGGCGTGATAACGCTTCTTCAAGCGCGATACGATCGATTCGATGTGTGGTTGTCCCGCACCGGCAATCAAAAATTCATTGGTCTGCGGATCACGGAAGAACCGAATCAGCAGATCCTCTTCCATCAACTTGTGAATCGCCGGCGCCAGCTTGTCTTCATCTGCGCGGCTCTTCGGTTCGATGGCGTACGTCATGGCCGCTTCAGGCAAAGGAGCAAGATCAACCTGAATATCGCCGCCCTTCGCTCCCAGCGTGTCCCCGGTGAGCGTATCGCGCAGCTTGGCCACTGCGCCCAGATCGCCTGCATGCAGTTCCGCGACTTCAACGGCCTTACGCCCTTGCATGACGCTCAGGTGCGAGAAGCGCTCCTGTCCGCGCCGCGTGTAGTTCTCGAGCGTCGCATCGTTCTTTACTACGCCGCTGACCACTTTGAAGAAGCTGATCCGGCCAGAGAACGGATCGCTCATCGTCTTGAACACGATCAGAGCCGTGGGTTCGCCGTCTTCGACTTTGCGGAACGAAACACCGCCGCCTGCTCCAGCGTCGGCGCCCTCGGCGTTTACGGCCACAGTCTGCATCGCCGGCGTTCTTACCGGCATCGGCGCGCGTTCTGTAGGTGATGGCGCGTAAACCTTGATAAAGTCGAGCAGGTGATCGGTCGCCACATTCGTTCCGCCGCTGGCAAATAAAACGGGGAAGATACGGTCTTCGCGAATAGCCTCGTGCAGCGCGGTAATCAGGTGCTGCTCGGGAATTGTCCCTTGCGCGAAATACTCTTCCATCAGCTCGTCTTTGCCTTCAGCAACAAGTTCGACGAGGGCTTCGTGCGCCTCCTTCGCCTGCTGCGCAATGCTCGCCGGAATCTCGCCCGTAATCTTGCCGCGTCCATCGCCATTGGGCGTGTAATAGAACGCTTCCATCGTTACCAGGTCAACCACACCGTGGAAACCCTGCGCATCTGAAATCGGCATCTGCACCGGGACGCAAGTGCGTCCCCAACGCTCATGCAGATCCTCAATCAATGCGCTTAATCCGCCGCCGCCACCGGCCTTCGGATGGTCCATCTGGTTGATCACGACAAACCGGGGTACGTTGGCCTCCTCGGCGTACTTCCACACCCGCTCCGTCACTGGCCCAATGCCATGTTGGGCGTTCACCACAACACAGGCTGCCTCAACAGGCAGCAGCGCAGCACGCGCCTCATGCGAAAACATGTGGAATCCCGGCGTATCCACAAAATTGATCTTCACGCCCTGCCATTCGGCAAAGGCAATGGCATTCTGCATCGTCGTTCCGCGCGCTATTTCCTCTTCGTCATACGCGGTCACGGCCGAACCGTCGCTCACTCTACCCTGAGTCGGTGTCATCTTGGCGGCATGCAGCAAAGCGGAAATCAACGTCGTCTTGCCGCTCTGAGCATGCCCCACTACAGCTACGTTGCGGATCTCACTTCCCTGGTACGTTTTCATTGCAATTCTCCTTGAAACGGATATGGATGCGAATGCACTGCTGTTGTGAATGAGCCGGAACCAGGAAATGCAGCACGCGTCCCGGCTGAAAACCTGAAATGTGAAGGAGGGGAGCACAGGGAAATCTCAGAGGCGTCCATCAGGACGTCAATGCGTCCGAGTTGCCGGCCTCGAGGGCCCGATCTGCCGTCTTCCTCGTCCATGCGGAGAGTCCCCGGCGGGCGCCGGGCGGCATGGTGCAGAAGCGATCCGCCGGGCGTCTAGCTTTAAGAAAACGGATGCTATCACACAGGGAGTGTGAACGTCTTGTGACACAGACCACCTACCAGTGCAGAACCGGCAGAAGGCTTGAGAAATCATCGGTCCAGAGCCGCAGACCCGGAATTTCCTGGGGTCGACGGGCCGTGTTCGCCACTTCGGGCTGCGCGAAAAAATCCGAATTGTCGCTCACCGACATCCACGTGGCCGTAAACTCGCCCAGCTGATCGTTGGCGGCGGTCGTAAATGTCTCTGCCTGCATCCCCGCGGACCTGGCCAGGAGCGCGATCGGCGACTCCAGATCCACATGCCGATTCGAGATGTGAAAGGCGATGATGCCGCCCGGAGCCAGGTGCTTTCGATACAGCTCCAGCGCCTGTGTAGTCAGCAGATGCAACGGAATTGCGTCCCCTGAAAACGCGTCCACCACAAGCACATTGAAACCTTGCGGCGGCTCCTGCGCGAGCGAAGTCCGCCCGTCGCCCCCAGTGATTGACACCTCTGCGCCAGAATCGCGGATATAGGTGAAGACGTTTCGTGCGATTGGCTCTACAGCCGAGTTGATTTCGTAGAAATGGATGCGGTCACCCGGGTGACCATATGCGGCGATTGTGCCCGCGCCCAAGCCGATCACACCGATGTTGCGCGGCCGCCCATTGCAACAAAAGCGGATGGCCAGTCCGACGCCCGAGTCCCGCGCGTAATAACTAGTGGGAGTTTTGCGCTCTTCGTCGGTGCCAAAGATTTGTGTTCCGTGCTCCACGTTGCCATTGGTCAGCGTGCGCAAAGTAATTCCAGGGACGCCGACCTTCTGCTTTACGCGCAGCGCGCCATAGAAGTTGCGCACTGCGACTGTCGTATCGCGCTGATTCACAATATTGATCCAGAAGATCAGCACACCCATCACGATTGTGGCTACACCCCATAGCAACCGCGAGTTCCATCCGTCCTCCCAGGTCACCAGAAATGCCAGCAGCGCAGTGAAGCAGCAGGTAATCACGAGATCGATGTTGAAGCGAAAGACGAGCGGAAACACGATGCCGATCACAAATGACCCCAGGGCTCCGCCCGCTGCGAACATCAGGTAGAAGAGCGTTGACTCAGATGCGCGCGGAGGCCGTAGCCGAAAAGCCTCACTGTGACAAAAAAGGCACGATGCGAAGGCTTCGATCAGGAAAAAGCCGATGCTGATTCTCAGCGGCCACTCCACGTCCTGCTTCGAGAGCGCATAGCCCAGCCCCGCCAGCATCAAGATCAAAAAGCGTGCCACAAGACCGCGCGGCAGCAGGTGAGGGAATTCAAACGCAAGGATGATCGTCAGCAGGTACACCCCAAGCGGCAGAACCCACAACAGGGGAATGGCCGCGAGATTCGCAGTCAGGTAGCTGGTTACGGCGCTCAACTGCATTGCCGCTCCCATCGGTAGCAGGATCCAGAGCAGCTTCTGCATCGGCACTGCAGGCGGTCCTTCTTCAACGATGGCAGCGCTCTGCATCGTGGTATTCGCGGTCGCCGTTCGAGCCTTCCACGCCAGCGCGCCAGTGATCACTGCGAAGACCGCAAAGCCGCAGCACCAGGCAATGCGCTGCGCCTCCAGAGTCATGCGGGGTTCGATCAGCGTCGGATAAAGTCCCAGGGCCAACAGAGAGGCCAGATTCGATAAGGCAAACAGGCGGTAGGGAATGGACGAACCATGCAGCCGCGCCCACCACACCTGCATCAGCGGACTGGTTGTCCCAAGCACCAGGAAAGGAAGGCCGATCGTGCTTCCCAGCACCAGAAAGACTGTCAGAATAGGATGCGCTGAACCGCCGCCCGCGCCCGCATTTCGTATGCACCAGCCCACAGTTGAGGCGAACCCAATCAGAAGCAAGGCAAAATAGAGAGGCCACCGAGGCCGTTGTGCCATCCAGTGCGCATAGAGATAGGCGCACAGCAGAGCTGTCTGAAAGAAGACGAGGCACGTAATCCACACCGCGGCCGATCCGCCGAGCACTGGCACGAGTTGCTTGGCGGCAATCGGTTCTACAAGAAACAACAGGAACGCACCCAGAAAGACCGCGCTGCCAAAAAGCCACCGCGAATCCGACATGACCACCTCAGACTTGGAGTTGCGCGATCGGTGCGCATCTGACGAATCCTCAGCATAATCGGGCAGCCTATATTACAGCGACTAGGGCACCCTTTCTCGATGCCCTCTTTCCAGCGGTGTGATAGATTCGCCTTACTACGCCGCCCGTTTCCCCCACAGCGTCCGAACCCGAGGCCGTCAAGAATGTCAACACCTGGACCCGAGCCCAACCAGGATCCCGATCCTCGCAGCGACGCCGCCATCGGCGCTTCAGCCCAGCGCAAAGCCGCGATCCGCCTCCTCCCGATCATCTCCATCGGATACGGACTCGCATACATGGACCGCATCAACATCAGCTTCGCCTCGCTGCGCATGAACAGCGACCTGCACTTCAGCGCGACGGTCTATGGTTTGGGGGCAGGACTGTTCTTCATCGGATACGCGCTCTGTGAAGTGCCATCGAACCTGCTTCTGCTGCGCTTCGGCCCCAAACGATGGCTCGCCCGCATCATGCTGACCTGGGGTCTGCTCGCGGCCGCCATGATGTTCGTCAGAACGCCGTGGCAGTTCTACAGCGTTCGTCTGCTGCTTGGCATGGCCGAGGCGGGATTTTTTCCCGGCGTCATCTATTACCTCACGCTCTGGTTCCCCGCCAAAATGCGGGCACGCGCAGTCAGCCGCTTCTACATCGCGCTCCCTCTCAGCTCGGTCTTGATGGGTGCGGTCGCCGGCTGGCTGTTGGGGCTGCAAGGAAAACTGGGTCTGGCCGGCTGGCAATGGCTCTTTCTGCTGGAAGGCTTGCCCGCGACGCTCTTCAGTTTCGTCTTTCTGTGGATACTTCCTGACGGCCCGATGCAGGCTGAGTGGCTTACAGCCGAAGAGAGAATGTGGCTCAAGCGTCAGCTCGACTCTGACTCTGTGCATGCACACCTGGGCCACGAAGCGGGCGTCTTGCAGGCGTTGCTGTCTCCTAAAGTCTGGATGATCGGAGCTTATTTTCTCTGCGCGCTGACAGCGAATTATGCCTACTACTTTTCCGCGCCGGTGATTCTACAAGAGGCTACGGGCTGGAGCGTCACGAACGTCGGATTTCTGATAGCAGGCTTTGGTCTTGCGGGTGCCGCCGGAATGCTGCTGAACGGCGCGCATTCTGATCGAACCGGTGAACGAGCTTTCCACTGCATCATTCCCTGCATCATCATGGGCGCAGGTTATTTGACGGCAAGTTATTCGCGCGTACCCTGGCTCATCGTTGCCTCATTGGGGTTGAGCTTCGTCGCTTTCATGTCGATGCAGGGGCCGGCACTCGCGGTGCCCACGCAGTTTCTGGCCGGTCGTGCCGCGGCAGCAGGCATCGCCGCGATGAACACCATCACGATGTTCAGCGGCTTTATCGGACCCTACTGGATGGGCGTAACAAAAGATGCGACCGGCAGCTACTGGCTGGGCCTGCGCGGCCTCCTCGTGCCAAGTCTCGGTGCTGCGCTCGTCATGTTCCTCCTCATGCGCAACCTCGCGCGAACGTACGCGACGGCACGGATCGCAGCCCTCGCCAACGAACCCGTGTGACTTGGAATTTCTGTGTGATTTGGGACTAATCACCTCATAGGCTGTCATCCTGAGCAAACGTCGTTCACAGGCGACTGAATTGGTCGCATTTCAAGCGCCGAATTTCCGGCAAACTTTTTGTGGAAAACTGCAAATTTAGAGGGGGGGGGTGGGGGGTATGCCCTTCCGCTTCGGTCCCTTCGATGAGCATCATGCTCGTCCAGATGATTCTGCCTGAGATGAAGGAGAGAACCTGCAAAACCGTGGAGGTTATTTGGCTTTTGGAATGTTCGATTTGGAATGCCGGGCGATGACGCAACACTTGACATCCATGAGGTGTGAGCATCTTGAGCAATGCTTTTGCCACCATTGCCGGGGAGATTTGATTGCAGATTCGGTTTGCATGGGGTTGCTTGTTGTGGGACCGAGTTTCCCCACCCGATCTGATTGCGGATTCATCACTGGGAGGAGAAATTGCAGACTAGCCTTACCACTTTTGAAGTGGTGTGACGGCTACTTCTTCTTCTACCCGAGTTCTTCCAGAACTGAGATGAATGAATTCTTTCTCACCACCGGCACCCAAACGGAGGATCATCTCCGTCGGCAGGAAATGCCGGAAGGGACTTCGGGCATAAGCAACCCCATTTGGCTAAGTTCTGTTGGCTGAATATTTGCCTGAGTTTATTTCCAAGCGCAACCGCATGGTTGCACATTGTTCAAAGCATCACAACCGGGCATCCCGGGCCGGGGTGCTCAGACCTGGACGCTCTCCGCGGCCGGCAGAATCTCATCCACATCCACCCACGCCGTCGGATATTTGCCGGTGTAACAGGCAGTGCAGTAGCCGTTGTGCTCACTGCCGTCGCAAGCCTTCAGCAAACCTTCCAGTGAGAGATAGGCCAGCGAATCGGCCTCGATAAAACGGCGAATCTCCTCGACGGTGTTGTTGGCTGCGATCAGTTCTTTCTTGCTTGGTGTGTCTACACCGTAAAAGCACGGCGAAATGGTTGGCGGACAGCTGATGCGCAGGTGCACTTCCTTTGCGCCCGCTCCGCGCACCATGCGCACGATTTTCCGGCTCGTCGTCCCGCGAATGATGGAGTCATCGATGAGCACCACACGCTTGCCTTCAAGCAGGTTATGCACCGGATTGAGCTTGAGGCGTACGCCAAAATCGCGCACCCGCTGCTCCGGCTCAATAAAAGTACGCCCTACATAATGGTTACGAATCAATCCAAATCGAAAAGGAATGCCGCTCTCTTCCGCGTAGCCCAGCGCCGCGGTCACGCCCGAGTCAGGCACCGGCACAATCACGTCCGCAGACACGCCAGACTCGCGCGCCAGTTGCCGCCCCATCTGGTCGCGGCTCTCCTGCACCCATCGGCCGAAGATCCGACTGTCGGGGCGCGCGAAATAAACATGCTCAAACACACAGCTAGACTGCGCAACGCCCGTCGCATACTGGCGGCTCGTCAGGCCATCTTCCGTCACCATCACGAGTTCGCCCGGCAGCACATCGCGCTCATACTCGGCGCGCAGCAGGTCAAACGCACAGGTCTCAGAGGCAAACACAATCGTATCGGGCCCTTCGGGATTTTTGATGCGTCCGATGGAAAGCGGCCGGAATCCGCGCGGATCGCGGGCCGCAAAAATCCGGTCGCGCGTCATCATCACAATGGAAAACGCGCCTTCGACCTGCCGCAGCGAATCGGCGATCGCATCCACCAGCGAACCGGCCTTCGAATGCGCAATGAGCTGCACAATAATTTCGGAGTCCGAAGTGGTCTGAAAATAAGCCCCATCGCGCTCAAGCTTCGCCCGCACATTGCCAAGGTTAACCAGATTGCCATTGTGCGCAATCGCAATCAGCCCCTTCGTGGAATCCACGCGAATCGGCTGCGCATTCAACAGAGCCGAGTCGCCGGTAGTCGAGTAGCGTGTGTGCCCGATCGCCATTTGTCCCGGCAGCTTCTGCAGCACTTCATCTGTGAAGATCTCCGACACCAGACCCATGCCCTTGATGTTGGCAAGATGATGCCCATCGGCAGTAGCGATGCCTGCAGACTCTTGTCCGCGATGTTGCAGCGCATAGAGTCCCAGGTATGCCATCCGAGCCGCGTCTGCATGTCCGTGGATAGCCACAACGCCGCATTCCTCGTGAAGTTCGTCGCCGTGATCGACTAAATCCGGGTGGCCCATCCCTGCCGTGTCTGTTGCGGCAAGGGTGGGAGTCGTGTCCATCTCGCCTTCGACCCCCTGAAACAGCAACCGGCTCATGCCGTCACCTCGTTGTGGAGTGCTGCTTCCAACGAATTCGACCAAGGTTCCCGCAGTTCCGCAACTGAAGCTGAAATGAACACATCCCCGTACACCGCGATCTCGAGCCGGGTTCCGCCGGTTGTTCCAATCTGGGCGACGTTGAACTTGAAATGCTCTGCGATCTCTTCAATCTCCGAGACTCGCTCAGGATCCGCCGTGAGGAGCACCGTAGATGCCTGCTCTGCAAACAGACCGAACAGCGGATGCACCATGAGCGCCTGTTCCTGCTCCACTCGAGCACCGATGTTGTTTGCAAGCGCGGACTGTGCCAACGCCACCGCGACACCGCCGTCTGCTATGTCGCGGGCCGAGTGCATCAGTCCGCGATTCGCCAGTTGGATCAGCATCGTGTGCAGATCTGCCTCTGCTTCCAGATCTAGATCAGGTGGTTTCCCCCACGTCGCGTTTAGCACAACCTTCGCGTACTCCGATGAACCAAAGCTCTTCAATTCTGCGGACGCCGACTGGTCTGCCACCAGCGACTCTTCGCTTACAACTACAGGCTCATCGCCCATGACTCCGGGAACTATACTCGACGTAGAATCTGTGGGAGCCGGATGCGCCGGAACCTTGAGATTTGGATCCGGCTGCTCTCCCCTCGGCACCGGCCAGATCAGCAGAATCGCGTCGTTGCTCTTCTGGAATCCCGCCGGGACAGCCTTCGTCACATCGTCAAGAAGGCCAACAATCCCCAGTACCGGCGTAGGATAGATTCCTTCACCCTTGGTCTCGTTGTAGAGAGAAACATTTCCGCCGGTAATCGGTGTCCCCAATGCCGTGCATGCCTCAGCTATTCCGTCGATCGCCGTCGAAAGCTGCGCCATGATCTCCGGCTTCTCGGGATTGCCGAAGTTCAAACAATTCGTGGCCGCCACCGGCAACGCGCCGGTCATCGCAACCTTGCGTGCGGCTTCTGCCACGGCGTGCATCGCTCCCAGTTTCGGATCGAGATAACACCATCGCCCATTCCCGTCGAGGGCCATGGCCAGACCGCGCTCATGATGCAAAGTACCGGTCCCCTTGATGCGCATCACTCCGGCTTCTCCACCCGGCCCGAGAACAGTATTGGTTTGCACCATGGTGTCGTACTGCTCATGAACCCAGCGCTTTGAGCTGACATTCGAACTCGCCAGCAGATGCTTCAGATCTGCAGTAAAGTCCCGGTCCTTTGCAAGTTCGTCCATTGCCTCTGCCGGAGCATCCGGCGGCATGTGCGACGTCCATGATCCCACCGGCCGGTGATACAGCGGCGCATCATCGGTAAGCGACTGATTCGGAATATCGGCCACCAACTCGCCGTGATGCCGGATACGCAACCGGGATTCCGGCTTCACGGTGCCCACGATTACCGCGTCCAGCCCCCACTTCGCAAAAACACGCAGCACTTCATCTTCGCGTCCCTTTTCGGCCACCAGCAGCATCCGCTCCTGGCTCTCCGACAGCATGATTTCGTAAGCGCTCATGCCGGTTTCGCGCTGCGGAACGAAGTCGAGTTCCACATCGAGTCCCACGCCGCCGCGTGCGCCCATCTCACAGGTCGAGCAGGTCAGCCCCGCGGCTCCCATGTCCTGGATGCCCACAATCGCGCCGGTCTTCATTGCCTCAAGACAGGCCTCCAGCAGCAGCTTCTCCATAAAGGGATCGCCAACCTGCACATTCGGCCGCTTCGCTTCAGTACCCGCGTGGAATTCCTCGCTGGCCATCGTTGCGCCGTGAATACCGTCGCGCCCGGTCTTCGCGCCTACATAAATCACCGGGTTGCCGGTTCCCGTGGCCTTGCCGTAGAAGATTTCGTCCTTGCGCACCAACCCAAGCGCGAATGCGTTCACCAGCGGATTGCCGCTATAGCACGGCTCAAACTTGGTTTCACCGCCCAGGTTCGGCACGCCAAAACAGTTACCGTATCCAGCGATTCCGCTTACCACGCCTTCGACAATGGAATGGTTCTTCGCAACAATTTCCGGCTCAACGCCTGGCTCAGGCTGGATCGGACCGAAGCGCAGGGAATCCATTACCGCTAGCGGCCGCGCACCCATCGTAAAAATGTCTCGCAGAATTCCGCCAACGCCCGTCGCCGCACCCTGGTACGGCTCGATATAACTGGGATGGTTGTGGCTTTCGATCTTGAAGGCGCAGGCCCACCCGTCGCCGACGTCGATGATGCCGGCGTTCTCTCCCGGCCCCTGCACCACGCGGTCGCTTTTTGTAGGCAGCCGTTTCAAATGCACACGGCTCGACTTGTACGAGCAGTGTTCGCTCCACATCACGCTGTAAATGCCCAGCTCGGTGAGGGAAGGGACGCGTCCCAGTGCCGCCAGAATCCGTTCGTATTCGTCCGGAGTGATGCTGTGCTGAGCCAGCAACTCCGGAGTTACTACGACCGGATCGGGAACGACTGCAGAAGAGGCAGTAGTCATCACGATTGCCTCCATTGTCGCACGGGATTGCCGCGCCGCTCGTCAGGATGCTTTTGGAAAGGACTTAGGCCGGATTATTTGCCAGAAATCCGCAGCATCCGATGGCGGCCAGCCACATCGGCGACCATCCTGCCCGCAAATCCGCGCAGCAAGATCCGCGCACCCCGTCAGCTCGTCCGGCTCAACTGCCCTCGCGCTTCAACTAGCCCTGTAATCAGCGCATATGCGATACTTTTGTTGGCACCCCACCCCATGCCGGGATGGCGGAACTGGCAGACGCAGCGGACTCAAAATCCGCCGGCCCTTGCGGTCATGGGGGTTCGACCCCCCCTCCCGGCACCATAAAAACAAATAATTTAGATTGAGCTGGCCTCTCGAAACCGGAGAGGCCAAAATCGTTTGGTGGCTGTTCTGGTGGCTGTTGGTTGCGACTAGTGGGCATACCGCGAACAAGAAGCCAACGAAAATTGGAATCCCGTCGAATTTTGCCGAGTGCATCAAACTGAAGTCATCATTTCAGACTGCGGATCTCGATCTGCGCCGACTGGCGACGAACAGCTCACTCGCTCCCACATCCATCCCAGCAGCATCGGGATGCGGACCGGCAACTGGATCACACCTTCTATGACTCTGTTTAGCCATGGGGACCTCCATGCCGGCAGAGCGCCCAGGGCACGAATGCGGAAGCAAACTCCGAATCGAGATCGCCGCCCGAAGACGGTCGTTGTCACACATCTGGATCGTCCGAC
>NZ_JBARMD010000219.1:0-3285 GCF_049802275.1 Occallatibacter sp.
AGGAGAAGTGCACCGATGCAGTGACCAGGAATTCGCAGAAGCGAATCATTACGAGGCACAGCCAGGTCAGGCTGGCCCATAGCAGCAGATGCTGGGATCGGTCGAAGAGGTAGATGGCGAGAAAGAACAGCCCGGCGGCGGCCATAATACCGTTGCACACCCAGACGATCCAGTGAGCCCGCACCGCATTCCACACCCGGGCATCGTAGCTGTTGCGCATCTCGTTCGCGTCACCAAGCAGAATCCAGGGCAATGCCTGCTGGCCATAAAGCGTGGGCATGTATGCGATCCGAACTGCAAGTTGCACCGGGCCGCCCCGGGTCGAGAACGCGGAAGACTCGTACTGGTTGAGAACGCCGACAGTATGCGAGCCGTTGTTCACATCGCCGAATCGGGCCAACAGGCTGCCATTCAGGAAGACCTCGTAAGCCGCGTCCATCGCGATTTGCAGACTGGGCTGAACAAAGGGCGCGAGTTTCGCGGGGTTAAGCCTGCAGCGAAGCCAGAAATGAGATTCGCCCGTCGCGTGGTCAATCCACTTCGATGCCGGCTGCCACCCGGATTCGTCGAGGTTGATCCTGGCCCAGTCTGGATTATCGCCGGGGTGAAAAAGACAATCCGAGGGCGATACAGAGAGGGCATATTGCCCGCTTAGCGGGAGCGCAAGCACCATGCTCACAGCAGCCACAAAAAGCCATCGCCCTATCTTCCACACGCCAGGCTTTCCTCCTTGGTGAACTATACAGCCGACGGCCCTTCAGTTCTGTCGTCATTGAATTCACCCACCCTGCCGTGGTACCAGTGGATGCATCGCTATTCGAGAATGCATTCCCATCCGAACCGAGGATTATGAGACTCTTCCGGCTGTCAGTCCTTCCCTTTGCCTTTTACGCCGCTTCAGTTGCCGCTCAAACATCCGCACTGAACACCACTTTCGCCCGCGATCCCCAGCAGGCAATCAACCAGGAATACACAGACCACATTCACAAGTACACCACCGATCCTTCGTTCACTTCGCCGCTGGTGGATTACCTGCCTGCCTCGAAGGATGTTCCTACGCCGGCTAAAGTGCTCGGGGATGTCTCCGGTGCACCCGACATGCTGCCCTACGCCGAAGACGTCTACAAATACTTCCGCCTGCTTGCCACTGCCAGCCCGCGCGTGAAGGTCGTCACCATCGGCCACAGCGAAGAGGGCCGCGAGATGATCGCGGTGGCCATTGCTGACGCCGACCTGCTGAAGAACGCCGATGCCAACAAGCAGCGTCTGGCCCAACTCGGCGATCCACGCACCATCAATTTCGACGACGCCAAGGCCCGCACGCTGATTGATCAGTCGTATCCGGTCTATTACATCACCGGCACCATCCACTCCGTCGAAACGGGCGCACCTACGGCGCTGATGGAGCTGGCTTATCGCCTCGCCGTCGATGATTCCCCGTACATCAAGTACATTCGCACTCACATGATCGTGCTGATCACGCCCGTGGTTGAAGTGGACGGTCGCGACCGCATGGTCGACATCTATCGCTGGCACAAAGCCCATCCGAAAGAGCAGTGGCCGCACCTGCTCTACTGGGGCCATTACGTGGCGCACGACAACAACCGCGACGCCATGGGCATGACCCTCGACCTGACGCGCAATGTTCTCGACACCTACGTCGACTGGCATGCGCAGGTGCTGCACGATCTGCATGAGTCAGTTCCCTTTCTCTACGACAACACCGTGGGCGATGGGCCCTACAACGCATGGGTCGATCCCCTGCTCGCCGACGAGTGGGCCGAACTTGGCTGGAACAACGTGGCGCAGATGCAGGGCTTCGGCATGCCCGGCGTATTCACGCATGGCGACTTTGACACGTGGAGTCCCGGCTACCTGATGTTTCTGGCCGCGATGCACAACGGCATCAGCCGCCTCTACGAGACCTTTGGCAACGGCGGCGCCGACACTGAAAAGCGCATCCTCACGCCCGAAGAGTATTCGCGCACCTGGTACCGCCAGAATCCCCCGCTGCCCGTCGTCACCTGGTCGCAGCGCGACAACAACAACTACGAGCAGAGTGCGCTGCTTTCGACGATTTCCTATTTCGCGCAACACTCACACCACTTTCTCGAGAACTACTACGTGAAGAGCAAGCGCTCGATTCAGAAACCGATGCTGGAAGGTCCCGCAGCATACGTGATTGCTCCGGACGCCGCGGCGACGAATCGAGAGGTGGAGCTGCTGAAGGTGCTCAAACGCCAGCACGTCGAGATTCAGCAACTGTCCGACGGGACGACGGCGGAGGTTGCCGGCGAGAAGCGTGGGGACAAGCCGAAGCAGCAGAGCTTTCCAGCGGGCAGCATCGTGATCCGCATGGATCAGCCATATTCGCGCATTGCCGACGCGCTGCTCGATCGGCAGTTCTGGGCCCCCGATGATCCGCAGAAACATCCATACGACGATACGGGCTGGTCGTTCACTCACCTTTTCAACGTGAAGGCGGTGCGGGTATCCGATCCGGCGATCCTCAAGGCGGGCATGAAGCCGGTTGACGATCCGGCGACGTTGTCGGGGAAGATCGACGGTTCGGGTTCGATTATTGCCGTCAACAACACCGGCCAGATTTCTCTGCTCTCGCTGGTTTACAAAATGAAAGGCGCCAAGATCCAGGCTGCGGAAAAGGCGTTCGATGCCGACGGCAAGCATTTTGGCGCGGGATCGCTACTGATCAACGGGGGCGGTGATGAGACCGCCGGAGCGCTGCACGATCTCGCGCTCGATGGCACAAAACTCACCGCCGCGCCGTCTGTGGCGATGCACGATATTGCTGCGCCACGCATCGCCTTCATGCACACCTGGCTTTCCACGCAGACCGAGGGTTGGTGGCGCTACGCATTCGACAGCGCTGGAATCCCCTACGATTACATGAGTACGCAATCCGTCGCGAAGGAGGAAGATCTGCGCTCGAAGTACGACGTCATCATCTTCGCGCCGGTTGGCCGCTCCTCCTCTCTTGACATCATCAACGGCCTTCCGACGTGGAACAACGCGATGCCATGGAAGAAATCGGACATCACACCGAACCTCGGCCGCATCGACTCCACTGATGACATTCGCCCCGGTCTTGGCTACGATGGACTCGAACACCTCAAGAAATTCGTGGAGCAGGGGGGCCTGCTCATTACCTGCGAAGACACCTCGCAGTTCGCCATCGACACCGGTCTCGCACCCGGCGTCAGCGTGGTGCCGCGTGGCGATGTGCGTGTCGACGGCACCGTGCTGAACTCTGTCCTGGTCGGGAAG
>NZ_JBARMD010000220.1:0-15050 GCF_049802275.1 Occallatibacter sp.
GTCGCGGGCCTTGCGGGCAGCCTCGCGCGCACGGGCCGCTTCAATCGCTTTGTTGATAATCTTGCGGGCCACCGGCGGATTCTGCTCCAGATACATGCCAAGACGCTCGTTAACGAAAGCCTGCACCGTTCCAGCGATATCAGAATTGAGCTTGCCCTTGGTCTGGCCTTCAAATTGCGGCTGCGGCAGCTTCACGCTTACCACTGCGACAAGGCCCTCGCGGACGTCGTCGCCGCTCAGGTTCTCTTTTACGTCTTTGAACAGGCCAAGCTGCTGGCCGATCGCGTTGATGGTACGTGTGAGCGAAGTACGGAAGCCGGAGAGGTGCGTGCCGCCGTCCACCGTGTTGATGTTGTTGGCAAAGCTGAACACCGTCTCAGAGTAGCTGTCGTTGTATTGCACGGCGATTTCGATTTCGACGTTATCGCGCTGAGCTTCCATCACGATTGGCTTCTCATGCAAAACCGACTTGCCGCGATTGAGATGTTTCACGAACTCCGCAATGCCGCCGGCGTAGCGGAATTCGGCGCGCCGGGCCTCGCCGGTTTTGGGATCGGATGTGCGCTCATCGGTCAGCGTGATCTCTAGCCCTTTGTTGAGGAAGGCGAGTTCCCGCAGACGCTGAGCCAGCGTGTCGTAGTTGTATTCGGTCGCGGTGAAAATTGTCCTGTCAGGCAGGAAGTGAACCTTGGTGCCGCGCCTCTTTGAGGTGCCGGCCATGCGCAGTTCGCTCGTAGCCTGGCCGCAGCTGAAATCCATTTCCCAGGTGTGGCCATCGCGCCATATCTCGACATTCAATTCCTGGCTGAGAGCGTTCACGCAGCTTACGCCGACGCCATGCAGGCCGCCGGACACCTTGTAGTTGGAGGAATCGAATTTTCCGCCGGCATTGAGTTTTGTGAGCACCACTTGCACGGCGGGCATCTGTTCGCCGTTTGCCAGCACCTTCATGTCAACGGGAATGCCACGGCCATCGTCGACGACCGTAATCGAGTTATCCACGTGGATGGTAACTTCGATTTTCTTGGCATAACCAGCGAGGGCCTCGTCGACGGAGTTGTCTACTACTTCGTAAACAAGATGGTGAAGCCCCATCTCACCGGTTGAGCCAATGTACATTGCCGGGCGAAGTCTTACGTGCTCCATTCCCTCCAGGACAGTGATGTCTTCGCCAGTGTAGTTTCCGTTGTCTTCGGGGAGGGGAGTAATGTCGCGTGGTTCAGTCGCCATATTTTTCCATTCGCAGAATCTTCGCCTTCTGCGGTTTCTTCCGCAGGCTGACCCCGGCTTGGATCAGGGGCCAATTTTGGGGATTAACCGCTTGAAACACGAGGGTTTTGTGAGAGCTCTGCCAAGGTCTATTTTACCATGCAGCCCTCTGCAAAAGGAGGTCGAAAGGCCGCGTTACGAACGCGCGGCACAGGTAACCGAGTTGGGTACCTTTGCGTAGATTACCGAAGAATGATATTACTTTTGTCACTTATTTCTGCGATACTTTCGATGTAACTGAAAAAGATGGACTTAGTGGTGAAATTGCACTAACATGAAAGTGTCAGTAATCCAAGATCTTGTTTAGACTTTTCTGTGAGGGGTAACCAAATATGAAACTCGCTTTCCGCGTTTTTGTCCTATCCGTTGTCGTCGCCGGTGCCGCCGCCGCTTCGGTTTCTTCGACCCCGAACCATGCGTTTTCCAGCCACCAATCGGCGACCGCCGGCCTGCCAGTTCCTTCTTGCGGACCGGGCATGGGCTGCCCCAACACTAGGTAAATCGATGTTTCGTAGCACCAAAGTGCTACACGCGAGAACCTAGTTTTCATTTGTATCCAAAGGCTGCACGGTCTATTCTGGGAGAACTCTCAGGATAGAAAGGCCCCGTATGCCTTTGGATTTTGCAATGTCGCTGATGAGCGTGATGGAATTCATGCTCTGGGCAACCCTAGGCTTCCTGTTTTGGAAGAAGAAGTTGCACAAGCGCTTCCCCGCATTGAATGTATATCTAGCTCTGCGTGTGGGCTCCATGCCCGTCCTCCTGGGACTCCTCTATATTCAGGCCCAGCCTTGGGGACATCAGTACTTTCCTTTCTACTTCTACCCGTACTGGGCGGTTTACATCGCCAGCGCTATTACTCTCTTCTTCGTTACCATTGAAATCTTCCGTTCAGTGCTCTCCTCTTTCTCCGGCCTCAAGCGGTTGGGTACCATCGTATTTCGCTGGGTGGCCCTGGTCTCCGCAGTAGCCAGCCTGGGAAGCGTTTCGTTCTCGCATTTGAGCGTAATGATCATTCCGGACATCGCATTCGCACTTATGCGCTCGGTCAGCATTCTTGAACTCTGCCTGCTGGCGTTTTTGTGTTTGTGCCTCAATGCGCTCCAGCTGTCTTTGAAAGATATTGCCTTCGGGTTCGGCCTCGGTTTGGGTCTTATGTCAGCGAACGATTTCGTTATTTCGGCGATCGGTCCCGGAAATGGTTCACTCACCGCGCCTGTCCAGTTTGCCTATGAAGGCGTCATTCTCGTCACTCTCTTGACCTGGATCGCGTATTGCGCCATGCCCGAGCGTGTCCGCACGCCGATGGTTATGCCCGCCAACTCCACTATCTATCGCTGGAATGAGATTGCGTCCGCACTGGGACACAGCACGAAGGTTGCGGTGCAGCAGCCGGCAAACGGCTTCTTTCTTACCGATGTGGAGCGGGTTGTCGAAAAAGTGCTGACGCGCAATCTGCAGGGCAACGAATCGAAATCGTAAGCCGTTCGAGTTGAACCACGAAAGGGCCGAACCTCCAAGGGGTCGGCCCTTTTTTCATGCTGCGGGATTGGTGCACACAACGCAAAAAGGCCACGGCGAACCGTGGCCTTTTGAGTGTTGATAAATCCTGTTATTCGGCCGCGACTGGCTCGACCGAAGCGTAACGGCCGCGGTTGCCACGGTCGGTAAACTTCACCCGGCCAGTCACCTTGGCGAAGAGCGTGTCATCCGATCCGATGCCTACATTCGTGCCCGGCTTGATCTTGGTGCCGCGCTGACGGATGATGATTGACCCGCCGGTGATGAGCTGTCCGGCAGAGGCCTTCACGCCCAGCCGCTGTGCATTTGAATCGCGTCCGTTTGTGGAACTGCCTCCACCCTTTTTGTGTGCCATTGCCTTGATTCCCTTCTAGATCTTTGGCGCTTACTTCTTCTCAGCGGTGTAGGTCACGCCGTCGGCCTCAATGGCCTTGATGCGCACCTCGGTAAAGTTTTGACGGTGGCCTTGCATCTTTTTGTATTGCTTCTTCCGCTTCAAATGGAAGACAAGGATCTTATCGCCACGCCCCTCGCCGACAACTTCTGCCGTCACCCTGGCGCTGGACGGCTTGGCCATGCTGCCCTCTTCGCCGCTGTAGGCGAGAACATCGCTGAACTCGACCGTCTTGTTGTCCGAAGCCACGGACTCGATCTTGACCACATCGCCTGGCGCGACTCGATACTGCTTGCCACCGGTACGAATAACCGCGTACATAAACCCTCCAGGGCAAACGCACGCGCAACAGCGGGTGCATGCTCCCAATCTTGAATTGCTCGGGCAAAACTTCCAGGTCCACGGTACGCTCGAGCGCCGATAAATCCTTGGGCGAGCGGTTGGCTCCGTGGCGACAGGCAGGAATCGCCAAACTAGAGTAGTTTACCGGGTTTGCGAGTCGGGGTCAATGTGATCGCCGATGGGAGCCGCGCCATGTCCTGGATTTCAATCGCTCGAAGGGTGATGGCACATGGCAAATTCATTCCGTCGCCCATTCGTGAAAGGATCGACCGCTCGGATTTTGATCCAGCTCAAGGCGTATCAATGGTTTAGCTTTTGCGATCCGGATCTCTCCTTTCAAACTACCCCCTCGATGAGGGTCCAGCGCAAGGGCCTTTGCGCTGAGCCCATGCCCGCGACTTCCAACCTCCCATTGGGCATCTTCTTGAGCGGAACGCGTTTCCCATTTACCTCGGCGTGGGAGAACTTCTCGGCCACCGTCTCCGGCAGGGCAATTCGGACCGTCCAGGTTCCCGATCGCGAAGGGGCATACCAGCCTTCAAGTCGCCCTTGGTTTTTTGCCACGCCTACAAGTGGTGAGTCGAAGCGATAAGAATCCAACGGCAGCCGGAGGTTCAGATTCAGGCCCTCGCCCGTGAACTCGAGCCCGAGTAGTTTGCTCGCTGAGTAGAGCGCGCACGCATGGGAGTGAAGATTCAACACCGGAAAATCGGTGCCGTGGAAGAAGGGCTCATTGGCTGCTCCCCCGGGATGCTTGTTCAGTGTGGAGTTATAGGAATCATTCCCGCTCCATACGCCGTACCAAATGTCCGGGTAGGCATCCGCGTGGGAAGCAAGTGTGTTTCTCTTCCACTCTTCCCATGCCATGGCTGGATCGACGCCCGCGAGCGCCCACACCAGCGTCTGATTCAGCGACGGCCAGATGGCTCCGAGCTCCAAGGTGCCCACATTTGTGCCACCAACACTTCTCATGTCGGGGCCGTCGCTCATCTGGGCAGCGCCAAGTGGTCCACTCCGAAGCAGGTCATTTATGGTTTGCACGAGTTCGCGCGTCTCCGCGTCGGTGGTGGCGCCAGCCAGAATGGCCCAGGGCTGCGGTTCGATCCACAGTGTTGTATCTCCCAGCCATCCCAGCCTGGGACCGAGCCAAGCGCGTTTGAACCACTTGCCGTTCCATTGTGCGCGGGTGGCCTCGCGGTGGTGATCTGCGCTCGCGCGGACTTCTTTTCCGAGCGTTGAATTCGGGACGGCATAGTCGAGCAAGCGCGCGTACTCGTCGTAGACCCACGCTGCCATGGCGGAGTTCAACACGCTCTCGCTGGTTTCAGCGCATTCCTTGAATGCTTTCTGCGCCCACGTGTAGATAAGGCCGTCGTTCCAGTCGTCAACCCGCATGCGCATGATGCCGTGCTGGCCAACGCCGACGTCGTTCACCTGGTGCCTGTAGCAGCGCTCGAGCAGATTGCGCACGCTGTCTGTCCGGCCTGCGGTCGCCGACAAACGCGCGGGGATCATTTCGTTCAGAAAATCGACATCACGCGTGGCCAGCACGTACTCGCTCACGGTCCATATCAGCCACAGCGGGAGATCGCTGGCGTTGTCAGAAGCCATTGGCGCAACCACGCCGTGTCCCACAATCCCGTAGGGGAGCGACCCGTCGTCGCGCACCTCCTTCAGGGTGTAGCGCAGAACGCTCCTGACGATCTCCGGATCGCTGAACAGAAACGGAAGACTGTGCTGGAGAGGGTCGCGCGCAGCTCCCTGGAAGCCCATCGTGTATTGATAAAAGCCGTTCTGATTCAGAATGTGTTCGCCAAAGAAATCGTCAAAGGTCTGGCTGCTCCTGAGGTAGTAGTGGTTCCACGTTGCCTCGCGCTTCACCCACGGCTCTGCCGGGACGTCGAAGCGCATGCCCTTCTGCTTCCACATCCGGCTCGAATCCTGCAGGACTGAAGCTGCATTTTTCTCATACTTCGCAATCAAGGTGTCGAGTGCGAAACCTTCTGGTACATAACCGTAGAGAAAACGAATTGTCCGACTTTCTTTTGGAGCCAGTTGCAGCGTACGCTCGAGCAGAAGGCCTGTGCGTGTTCCGCTATCTGTGATTTGGCTGCCGAGGCTTTGCTTCAAACCGGCAGGATTTGCCGGACCACTCGCGCCGAAGAATACTCCAGCGTCTGCGCTGAATGCGCTCGCAGTTCCGTCGAGCGAAACCAGGAATGTCTGCGGCAAATCGAGGCTCTCGAAATCGGTACCAGGCATGAGATCCGCGACCGGAGATGTGAATCCATTTGGATTCATGCGCAGCATGGCTTTTGCGCGTTCCCATGCTGCTTCCTCGCTGCTCGATCTCCCCTCAAAATGCTTTGCCTCGAGGAGGCCCTTCATGCTGCCGATCTGCGAAACTCTATGGCTGAACCGGCGCCCCATTTCGCGGCGCAATTTCGTCTGCGTGGCAATTCCCGCCATCGCCTCGATGGCCGCGCGATAGGAAAATTGAAATGGCTGGCATCCCCAGTACTCCACCCAGCGCACGGTTGCAGCTACGTTCCCGTGGTTGGTTATTGTTGCCTCTGAAATCAGAACGGGATCGTCGCCAAACGGTGCACTGATCGTCTGCTCAGCGGAGTAGCTTTTATTGCTGACCCGCTTGCGAAAATAGCCTACCCCAAAAATCCGCTCGAATTGTGGGTTGTTCCCGTCGTAGTAGGTGGTCAGCGACTCTTGGTCATCGGTCAGATAGCCGAGACCGCCGCCGAACTGGCTCATCTCCGGATCGACATCATTCAGAAATTTCGGGCAACCCTCATCCTGGCGGACGCGAATATGTCCGTAGTTCGAGGCGAGCGCGGTAATTCGATCGTTGCCCACCTGGTGTATGTGCTCGGTGGGAGCGAGAATTCCTGGCTGAAGCTGGGTTACGGCATGGGCGTCGATCGTCTGATTGCAGGTGTATTCGAAGGCAGGTAGCCCGAACTCGTCCTCGATCCAGGTCCCGAAATTGCTCGAACCATACGGTGCTTGCCGCGAATGGGCGGCCTTCGTTTCTTTTGCCACGGGCCAGACTTCGGTAGCCTGCAGTTTGCTGGCGAGAGCAACTCCCAGCGTCTTCAGCAAAAACTCCCTGCGTGTTGCTTCCATCTACACACTCTCTGCCCAGACACATCGGCCGACAGGCGATTGTAGTCGGTGTCGGCCATGGTCAGCGAGCGCGCGCGTCGTTTACTGGATCGGGTGTGACGGACTTCGACCGGCTTAGAATGAGCGTTGTGCGGAAAGCCCTTTGAAGCGGAAGCTCGCCTTCACGCGCCGTTCAAATGGATCTCCATCAGATTCGGGCAGGGGAGCGGGAACATCAAGAAATGAGTAGTTTTCTTCGCCCTGGGACGAAGGCTCCTCCATTCCCGTGCCGATCTCCTGGGGAGTTGTGGCCAATGCGCTTGCGGAGTTCTCATGCGTAGAATGGTGGCCCGAGTCAAACACCGGTTGAAGCGCGGAGATGAGATTCTCAACGTGTCTCTTGCGCGTGTTTAACCACTCGTACCTCTCGGAAATGATGGTCAGATCCTCAAGGGCCTTTTCGTATGCAGTGCGATAGGGATCGGGTGTCATGCTCATGTTCACTCCACGCGAAGTGTAGCATCGGTCATCTTGCTTAAATCGAAAGTCTCATGCGCAATCCACCCAAAAGTAATGTGTGCTGCTGCGAAGCGGAACAGCACGCCGCCAACGCGGTCCCTACGACTGAGGCACCACATAAAACAAGATGGCGACGTAGTGCGCGAAGCTGCCGGCCAGAACAAACAGATGCCAGGCGGCATGGAAGTACGGGATTCGATCCAGAGCAAAGAAGACGATTCCCAGGGTGTACGCCAGCCCTCCTGCGAGCAGCCACATCAGACCGTGCGGACTGATGGCATGCATCAGCGGATGCACCGCAAAGATCACCACCCAGCCCTGAAAGAGGTAGACAACCGCGGACGCCACCGCAAAGCGGCCCACTGCGAAGCTCTTGAAGACGATTCCGGCGACGGCGAGTGTCCACACAATGCCAAACAGAGTCCAACCCACCGTTCCACGGAGCGAAACCAGCGTAAACGGCGTGTAGGTTCCCGCGATCAGCAGATAGATGGCTCCGTGATCGAGCACATGAAAGACGTGGCGCGCGCGAGTCCGCACCAGCGAGTGGTACAGCGTGGAGCAGATATAAACCAGCACCAGAGTCGCGGCAAAAATCGAGCAGCTCACCACCACCCAAGCCGACCCCCGTGTACTGACGACGATCAGGTACACCGCACCGGCGATTGCCAGAGCCGCTCCCAGGCCGTGCGTGATGGAGTTGGCCAGAATGTCGCCGAGGCGATAGTGAGTGTGCACGGGTTGATGATAATGGGGATCAGATCAAGCGTCAGTGACGGAATTGCGGGCTGGCGTGGTATCTCGGGAGTTCGTGACATATGTCGCAAAGAGCAACCGCAGTCTTGCATGGCTCTTTGCGCCACCCGAGACCATGAAAATCAGGTGGGATCGTGCTTTCCCACCCTTGCTGCGCAAGGATGGGTCACCCAGTTTTGATCGAGGTATGAGAATTTTCAGGGCAGATTCTTCGACTCCGTTGGCCGAAAAACCGGCAAAACTACACTCAGGGAGCAGATCAATTCTGATGCGAATTTCAGAGAAAGAGTATTAGATAGCTCTCACCGTGGGCAGACCTGGCTTGGCCGTGATCTTCCAGTCGAGAGCGCGAGTGCCCTCTGCGTCGGTGAACTGCAGCTTTTCGATGGCGAGTTCGCCTTCGATCAGGTTCACCGCAACTGTGTGGCCATCGAATGTAATGGTGCCGAAACCGGATGCGGTCGAGAAGAAGCTCGTAAACGGATGCACCTTCAGCTTCGGTCCGAAATGCAATGTCTGGTCGACAGCCGAATAACGGAAGCCGGAGAGCGCGCCGACCAGGGCAAAGCTCGACATGGCGCGTGCGTACCAGTTGCCGCACTCATATTCGTTCCATGGATTGCGCGTACGTCCGTCGTAACGGCTGCGCAACGCCTTCACGATGGTCAGGCCCTCGTCAACGAACCCTTCTTGAATGAGGTGCGAGGCAACCTGATATTCGATGCCGGTCCACACTTCATCGGAGTAGACGAAAGGAAGTGTTGGCTTGTCGCCGCGCGGCCAACTGCAAAGCAACAGGCCGGGCTCGTGGCCCATCGCGTAGCCAGGTCGCTGCGCGTTGGCATGTTGGCTCAAGTCGGTCTTGAAGTTGTTGCGGAAGACAGCCTGCAGCGTGGAGTGGACGTTTTTCTGCGCCAGCGGAGTGTCGATACCGTAAATGCTGGCCATCCATGCGCCGATAATGCCGTCCGACAGGCAGCCCGAGCCGTATTGATATTTGGGTCCTTCGCGTTTGAGCAACTGCTGCATCTCGCTGCTTTTCTCGCCGACCTGGGCGATGGATTGCGCGAACGATTTGTCGCGGAGATCCTGAAACTCAACCTTCTGCTGGTAATAATCGCCATTGAATAGCGTCTCGTCCATGAACTTCGCCGAGCGTTGGGCAAGATCGCCGTAGAGTGTCGCGTCAGCAGATTCACCAACAGCCGTCGCCATCTGCGCCATGGCGGCGAGCGCGCCGAGGTAGATGCTGGTGCACATGCCATCGGGGCCCCAGAACTCTATGTCGTAGGTGTTGTGATGAGGTTCGAAGAGCGCGCCACGATGATCGGGATCCCACGTCGCAATGCAGTAATCGATCGAGCGCTTGGCGAGCGGATACATCCGCTTCAGCCACGCAGTGTCGCCGGAGATCTGCCAGTCACGAAAGACCTTCATGATCCCGCCAAGCTGGCCGTCGGCGGCTGCGTGCCCCGTGTGATCGACGGGACCATCGGGGATCGCGCCGCGGAAGTTGACGTGCCCACGCTCATCCATCGAGCGATTGAGTTCCAGACTACGCAACGTGCGCTCGAGTTGCGGATAGAGATGCGGGAGTGCCTGCGCGTAGTTCCACACGTGTGTGCACGATCCGTGACAACAGCCAGCATCGGGAAAGCAGCCTTCCCATCCCCACACGTTGCCGTTCGCCTCGCGCAAGATCGTAGGTGCTTTCACGATCGCGAGGTTGGCGGAGACGGCGTCGATCACATACGGCGGAAAAGTCGAATTGAAGATTGCGTTTTTGAATTGAACGGTCCTGGTACGCAGGCTGGCGTAGTTCTGCTCAACGTAAGCTGAGACGTCCCGGGCATCTTTCCATTGGGTGGAGTAATAAGGATGCCAAGGAGGCGGTGCATCGGCTGGAACCGTGCGGCACCCGGGCGCGCCCTCGATGACGCTCGCGTTCTGAGCGGCGGCGATGCCGCCTTCGCGCAAATAGCAGTTGGGAAAGTGCCACGTAATCACGATGGGGTAGGTGTGCGACTCGCCGGGGGCGATGTGTCCATCCAGCAAAATCGAAGCGCCATTGCGGCCGGCATTATCCACCGTATTTGAACCGTCATTGGTCGTGAACGTCCCCGTTGAGACTTCGCGCCAGAGAGCCGAAAGCGAGTCGAATTCCCATCCGGGGCTGCGCAGCCACATGGCCTTGATCTTTGGTTTGCCGCCAATCACGGTGAGGGTTGCGCTGCCATACGCCTCGGCATTGGCTGCTTCGCGGTTGAAAAGGTACGCCCCTTTGCCGGGAATAGCCGCGTTTGCGCTTGCTGCCTGATCGGGGCGGCAGCCGGGCGCCAGATGTGAAAGGTGGTAGGAGAACTCGTAGTCGACCGCTCGCGACGAAGTGTTGCGGAGTGTGTACTCCAGGATGGCACATGGGATGCCGGAGTTCTTGTCATCGAGAGGAATGAAGGGGTTCCAGGCTACGAGAGATACATCGAGCGGAATCGACTGATCAGCGAAGCGAACCTCTGCGAATGGGAATTCGCCGCGGAAGTTGCATTTCTCAAAACGTGGAAACCCTTCCGATCCACCACGACGTAAGCCCTGTCCCTGCAATCCCTGATCGAAGATTTTGAAGGGCGGAAATGGGCCCTCGACAAGTTTTGTCGCGGTCGTAGATCCTTTGATATGGAGGATGGCGAAGGCAGCCTCGGGCGAGTTGGAGGAGAAACCTACGGGAAGTGCCGTGGTTTCAGGGCGGGTGCGGATGGAAAAATCCTGCAAACCGCCCGAGCCGTTCACGCAGATGCATCCCGCTCCCAGACCGCCAACAGGCAGCGCCACCTGCGTAGCCCGGTCCCCGCTGAATGTTCGCTGTGGACTCGGCTGGAAAAGCTCGGCGGCAGAGAAGGGCAGCGGATCGCGATCAATGGCAACTGCCGGGGCTGCGTTTTCCGGCGAAGACGCATCGGAGCTAGCAGCGGGTACCGCGGCAGCCAAGGCCACCGTTGAACCCGCTACGAGAAATTCGCGGCGAGTTGGTTTTTTCAGGGACATAAAACGCCGGAACTGAAGCTGTGAAAAGGGTAACACCGCTCGGAGACCTTCCGCGATTTCGAGAAGATTCAGAGACAATTGCGATCCGGAATTGCGCTAGAATCGAGGGCTAACGATAGGATCCTTGATCGGCCGGACTCTGCCGCCCTCCCCCGGGGTCACCCAGGTCGGACCATCACGGTGGCTTTGGTCTTGACCGAGAGGTCTTCTTTGATGCAATGGCTGGTACTCGGCGGGATTTTGGTGGCGCTGGTGTTGCCGGGCTATCCCGCCGAGGGCGGTGCCAGCGAGAAGATGACGGTGGGTCAGCTCGAGCAGATTTTCGTACAGGTCGCTTCGCAACCGCGCCAACCCACAAAGAAGCGCGCCACCGCAGCGCCCGATGAAATCGCCGATATCAGCGACGGAGATTTGCTGCAACTCGATCAGGATGATGAACTTGCTCCGCGAATCGCGGGAATTGACTTGACCGAGCGCCTGAGCACGATCACCATGTACCGCCTGGTTGGGAAATACAATCTGGGTACGCGCGTGCAGCAGGCGCTCGAGCAGTTGGCCGATCGTTCGGCACTCCTGAAACTGCCGCCCGGCGAACAACTCAACAAACCGCAACCCGATGCCGAGGCACAGCAGGCGATGCTCCAGCAGTCGCGAGCCTACGTTTTGCGCGAACTATCACATCTTCCGAACTTCGTGGCCAGCGAGACCACAACACGGTATGACGATTCTCCGACTCTCAAGTATTTCCAGGGGATAACCGATCAGGCCGGATTCCATCGCGTAGGAACGCTGCAGCGCCAGATTACGTTTCAGGATGGCAAAGAGGTCACAGACAACTCGATGGGCACAAACATCACAAAATCCAAGGACGGCGGCTTGGAGAGTCGGGGCGAGTTTGGAACCGAAGCCGTCGTCGTTCTGATGGATGTGGAGAAGGGAAGCGTCGTGTTCGACCACTGGGAGCAGTCGATGGCCGGCCCTGCTGCTACGTATCGGTATTCCGTACCGCGGGAATCCTCTCATTACGAAGTCACCAATGCCTGCCAGAACCACGTTTCATTTCATGAGATTCCCGGTTATTCCGGCGAGATCGCGCTCGATCCCAGGTCCGGAGCGATTTTGCGAATGACCCTCGTAGCGGAATCAAAACCGGGGGACCCCCTATCGCATGTGGCGAGCGTAATTGAGTATGGCCCGGTGGTTCTGGGAAATCATCGCTCGATCTGCCCTCTGCGGAGCCTGACGTTCATGGTGGAGGAAGCGAACGGGTGTGGCAAACACAAACTGCAAAAGCCGGTCGCGATGATCAACCAGACAATCTTTTCCAATTACCACCGGTTTGGCTCCAGCGCGACGATGATTTTTAATGAAGCACAAAACGGCCGCACAGTGCCGGAAGGTTCGACGCAAAAGCCGCCGGCGGGCGCGGAAAAGACCGTTCCGGCTATTCCGGCAGCCAGCGAACCGAATAGGCGGCCCTGATCAGAGCATTTATCGCGACTGCAATATCAACGAAGTGCTAGTCTTTCCGCACCCTGGAGGTTCTCGGATGAAGCTCTTCAAGCTGGGTATCGGTGCATTGACAACTGTTTTTGCGACTGCTCTGATTGCCCAGAGCAGCGATACAACAAGAACTGCTCCAGAGACCACGCTGAAGGTAAACAGCCGCGCGGTGCTCGTAGACGTGATTGTTACCGATAAAAACGGCACTCCAGTCAAGGGCCTGAAGCAGGGAGATTTCAGAGTGCTGGAACAAGGCAAGAAGCAGTCGATCTCCTATTTCGAAGAACACACGGCCGATTTGCTCTCCCGGCGCGGACAAGATCGGGCGTTTCCACCGATGCCGCCGAACGTGTTTACCAATTTTTCCCCACTGACGGCGCCACCGGCGGTCAATGTGCTGGTGCTGGATGCTCTGAACACTCCGATGAGTGACCAGATGTACCTGAAGAAAGCGGCGCAGCACTATCTCAAGACTCTGAAGCCGGGATCGCGCATTGCGATCTTCACGATGTCGATGAGGCTGAGCTTTATTCAGGGCTTCTCGGATGACCCGGTTGTGCTGGCCACGGCATTGGGCTATCGAAAAAATGACAGATCAGAGCCGGCGGTATTGCTGCAGTCACAAGCCGAGACTTATGCGCAAGGCAAAACCCTCGAAATGATGGTCGCGATGGAAGCGTCGGGGGGGAACAGCCTCGTATTCACTGTTTCCCCATATTCGATTGCTGCCTTTCAGCAGTTCCTGGAGGAGACGCGTTACGCGCAGGACAGCGATCGCGAATACCGGACACTGCAGAATCTGAACGAACTCGCGGCTTTCCTCGGATCGTTTCCGGGGCGCAAGAATGTGATTTGGATGTCGGGATCGTTTCCACTTGAGCTGTTCGGACAGACGGCGATGCGCTTCGAAGGCTCAATCGAGAAAACCGTAAATCTTCTGTCGGCAGCACGCGTGGCTGTCTATCCGGTAGACGTGCGGGGCGCGAATGTTCCAGCCTTATACACCGCAGAGAATGCGCTCGATCCCACCATCACATCGGCGCCGCAGTTGCTAGGCCCACCGCCGGCAGTGACCGCAGATGCCCCGAACCCGGGAGAAGGCGGACTTTCCGGCATGCTGCAGGACGAGAGCGAGAAAAAGAATTCAAGCGATACGACCATGGACATGCTGGCCAGTCAAACCGGCGGCAAGGCGTTCTACAACCAGAATGATCTGGCAGGAATCATTGGCAAGGTCACTGACCAAAGCAGTAATTTCTATACTCTTTCGTATTCGCCCAATGATACGGAGATGGATGGCAGTTATCGAAAGATTGAAGTGAAGGTTGGAGACGGCGAGCACTATACGCTTTCGTATCGCAGGGGATATTTTGCGCGCGACGAAGATCTGCCGGGAGCCTCGCAAGCAAAGCAGGCCGAAGCCGCGCAGAGCGCAGCGCAAAACCCGATGAGTGTTGATCCGCTGGAACCCTTCATGGCGTTTGGAATGCCGCAGTCTGAGCAGATTTTGTACAAGACTTTAATACAGCGCATGGATCCGGCGACCACTGCAACCGGGCAATCAAAACCGTCATTGAAAGGTCCGACGGACCGCTATTCCGTGGACTTCGCCCTGGATCTGGATGATTTGCATCTGAAACTTGATCCGGATGGATTACACAGGGACACATTGAACCTGTCGATGATTGTTTATGACAAGTACGGACAGGTTACGAGCAAAGAAGAGCATCTGGTGAAACTCGAGATCAAGCCGGACACCTATGCGGCGTTTCAGAAGACCGGATTGCAAATGCATGGCCAGATTCTGGTGCCAAGGGGGCAATACTGGCTTCGTACGGGCGTCTACGACGAAGCGTCGCACAAGGTGGGGACACTGGAGGTCCCTCTCAGTTCGGTCAAGGACAGCGTAGCCAGCAAATAGCCAGTTCGCCTGTCACTCGCATCCGCGACCCGTCGGGTTTGGCGTGGGTGATTGTCAATTGGTATACTACCCAAGTCGTTGCAGCACACTGTCCGTGGAGCCGCCCACCCCATCTCCGGCAAAGCCGGATTCCGCGCAGGAAATGCAACTGAAAGTCTGCACTGAGGCCAGGTAGCTCAGTGGTAGAGCGCGGCCCTGAAAAGGCCGGCGTCGGCGGTTCAATCCCGTCCCTGGCCACCACAGTTTCTTCCGGACTTCTCCAAGCAGATTCATCAAATTCCCGCTGGAATTCTTGTCCTTCCACCTTCGACTGTAAACGCTCTCAGACCGAGCAACCCCGGTGCGAGAATCCGGGGTCTGCGGCACCGTGTTTTAGTATTCGATCGTGCCTGGCGTGATTCCTCGGCAAACTATACACATCTGTCCTGCATCGAATAAACAATCGTTGGATAGTTCGCCGGAAACAACCTGAGATTGCAGTGCTGCCGTTGACGTCGGTTTCCCATACACACGCGCCGCCCATGAATTTAAGGGACCTGCTGAGCAACGATCGGATATCTTCGTCGAACGATATCTTCACGCTCCTGTAATTTGTTGCCCACGATATCGCTTACGGACGCGAGGCGAGTTTGCCATTCACCAACAAAACCACACACAAGGAGA
>NZ_JBARMD010000221.1:0-46851 GCF_049802275.1 Occallatibacter sp.
CGCGCAGTTCGAAGCGCTTTCCGAGATTCTCATCTGCGGACCTGCAGATTACGAGGCCCTTCACGATGCACGTTGGGGATCACAACTTTAGAGTGCGCGCCGGCGGCTCCGTTTCCAACGCATTCAATCACGACAATCCACGCGATGTTCAGAATGATCTCGATAGCTCCAGTTACGGCTCTTTCTATAACGACGCGTGGAGAGAATATCGCGGCAAATTCACCTTCGAGTTTTGAGTATGAGACTTCACCCAATTGTTCTTTCCACGTTGATGTGCGCAGCTGGATCCATGCAGCCCCTGTGCGGCCAGCAGATCAAGACTGCCGACGAAGTAGTCGCCACAATGCTGGCTCGGGATGGGGTTCGCGAGTCAGCAAGCGGCGGGTACATTGGCAACCGGGAATACATCCTGGAAAACCATACATTCCAAAAGCGGGCACAGATGCTTGCCCGAGTGAAATGCGATCCGGAAGGGATCAAGCATTTTGAAGTGTTGTCAGAGGATGGATGGAAATCAGCCAACAAGCGTGTCCTTCGAGAGATGCTCGCGGCGGAATCGGATAGTTCGCATCCGGACACTCGTACCAAGTCCCGCATCACTTCAGACAACTACACATTTCGATCGATCGAAGCGGGTTTCCTTAGCGGACGAACCGCTTACGTCATCGAAGTAACACCCAAACGACAAGACAAGTCCCTCTTTCGTGGCCGGATCTGGGTGGATGCGGAAGACTATGCCCTTGCTCGTGTTGAAAGGGAGCCGGCAAAAAATCCGTCGTTCTGGACGCGCCAGGTGCGTTTCGTCCAGCAATACCGGAAAGATGGGGATTACTGGTTCCCAGCAATGACGACGAGCGTAACTGATGCACGCATGTTCGGTGCGACTGATGTAAACATACGCTATTTCGATTACAAGCCGGTCTCGGGCGCATCGAATGGCCCCCAAATCTCTCATCAATGGAGGCAAAAAATGACAGACACTAAGCTCGCTCTGATTCTCGCGGCGGGAAATGGAACCCGCATCGCAGCTCGGGCCGGAGAGTTGCCAAAGCCACTCGTAAGCATGAATGGAAAGCCGCTGCTCGAGCATGTGATAACTGGTGCCCGGCAGGCCGGAATCGAGAGATTCGTGGTCGTGATTGGTTACCGCGGACATGCAATCAAGCAGTGGTATGAAAGCCATCCCATCGAGGGGGTCGAGGTGACCTGGATTGCCAATCCTAACTACAAGAAGGACAACGGCATTTCAGTTCTGTGCGCCAAGAGAGTCATTCACGAGAACTTTCTGCTGCTCATGGCGGATCATCTCTTTGAGCCGGAAACGGCGAGGTCGCTCCTTCGGCAACCTCTGGGCAGCGAAGAGGTGATCCTGGGTATCGATACAAATATCTGCCGGGTGTTCGATCTCGACGATGCAACCAAGGTCAGACTGGAGGAGGATCGAATTCAAGAGATCGGCAAATCGCTTCGGAACTATAACGCCCTGGACACCGGAATGTTTCATTGCAGTCCGACCCTTTTTGGCTGGCTTGAATTGGCTGCGACGAACGGCAACTGCTCTTTATCGGATGGACTGCGGCTGATGGCGCAGAACGGGACCTTCAAAGGGTTCGATATCGGTGAGGCGCAATGGCAGGATGTCGACACGCCGGCAGCGCTTGATTACGCGCAGCACATCGTCTCCCCGCTTATTCGGAATTCCTCTGGGATCGCAGGGGCCACTTATGTCTGATCGCTCGCGTGCAAAGACGGCTCTGCTTCGCGTCGCGCCTATCTTGGGAGTGGGCTTGCTGGCCTACCTCTTGTCCACTGTGAAGCTAAGCGCTCTGACGGTAAATGCCAAGACAATCGGCTGGGGAATGCTACTCGTTATCGCGCTAGGAGGGCTCTCGCACGTTATTAAGACTTGGGCTTGGCGACTCACTCTAGCGGCTGAAGCGCGCAGAGTCTCGTTTGCGCGAATGCTTGGGTTGCGTCTGATCTCCGAGGCGATCGGCCAATTCGGCTTTCTCGGAATGCTTGGAGGAGAGGCCGCCCGCATATCATTATTGGGTCCAGGAATCTCCGTCGCTGGTGCCATAAGCTCGGTGGCACTGGATCGCACTCTCTTCATCCTTGCGGGTGCGCTAGTCACGATCACCGGGGTCGTCGGGCTTCTTCTGGCTGTGTCTGTATCCCATGCTGTCCATTATTACGCCGCAGCCCTCGTGGTTGGATTGGTGTTGTTGTTGGTTGCCGGCGCAATTGCAATGCAGAGAAGGTGGCCTGTGCTTTCCGGACCCGCCCGTGCAGCGGCTCGCATTCCGGGGTGCCGGAAATGGGTACACAGCAAGGAAGCAACTCTTAACGCAGTGGAGCAGCGGATTGCAGCGTTCTACCACGAAGCGCCGCGCGCGTTCTGGTGCAGCCTGATCCTCAACCTCTTCTGTCATTCCCTGGCAATTATCGAGGTCCTGCTGATCGTCAGGATGCTGGGTGCCCCCGCGACGCTGCTCGGCGCACTGATTCTCGAATCATTAACGAAGCTGATCAATGTCGCAGGATCAGTCAATCCCGGCAATGTGGGCACGTACGAGGGCGGAATCATGGTCATCGGTCGCCTTGTGCGGATGACGGCTACGCAGGGACTTTTACTCGCATTTTGCCGACGGCTTCGGGCGGTCTTCTGGGCGATCGTGGGTGGCATTTGTCTGTTCTGGTTTTCGAAGAAGCGGAGATCTGCCAGTCCTCAGAGCACGTCTAAAGTTGATGTAAACACGACCACGGCGCCGGGCAACGATTCGTGTCGGTCAGTTAACGAGTGCAAAGCCGCATTTATCCTCGCCCATGATTCTGCTCAATATGGACAGTTCGAACCCGTTTTGGGCGGAGTGGCGACTCTCCCGATTCTTTTACGCGCGATCCTTGGTGTTCAGAGCAAAGACACCATCCGAACCATTGTGGTGTTGAACTCGGACTCCGGTCCAGAGATTGGCAGGCAACTTCTCGCTAGTGGACGCTTGCCGGTAGGCACTGAATGGCTCGAGGTTGCTGCGGGCACCACGCTGTCAGAGATTCTGTGCCTTGCCGATGTGAGAGTCGACAGAGTCGAGCTCGTCAGAGGGAACGTCAGTTATCGCCCCATTCTTTTCAGAAAGCTGCACGAGTGGAATGGAGAAGCGGGAGCCATAGAGTTTGTCAGCTCGGCCAAGCCAATCGGGCTTATGGCTCTCGGCCGCGAGATGGCCGAGAGGCTCGCTCGAGAGCGCGAAAGGAAGATCGTCAACGAAATGGATCTCCACAATTGGATTGCTGAGCATATGGAAGTCGCGGCGGCATCAGGCTCTGATCCTTGTATAGAGGTGGATGAAGGATCATGGCAGGCAATTACCAACCCGCAGGATCTCCAAGCTGCGGAGTGCAAGTTGGATCTATGGCTTGTAAAGCCGACCGACGGGATATTCGCTCGAATGAATCGCCGCGTGTCGATTCCGATCAGCAGGCAGCTGATCAAGTTCCCAATCACTCCAAACATGGTTAGCCTATTCACACTTGCTCTGAGCATCGTGGCCGCCGGGTTCTTCGCCTTGGGAGGTTACTGGAACTGTCTTGCCGGTGCGGTACTGGGAGTGTGGGGGAGCATTCTGGACGGGTGCGATGGAGAGGTTGCCCGGCTGAAGCTGCAAGCATCTGATTTCGGCTGCTGGTTGGATACGATTTGCGACTACACCTACTACGTCGTCACATTCGCCGGGATCGTCGTCGGAGTTGCGCGCAATTCGGGCGACCCCAGAATCATCGGATTGAGTATCGCGATCTTCGCGGGAGCCTTGTTAACCTTCATCTCGGCTTCGATCGGACGAAAACGGCTATCGGGCAATCGGCCTGAGCAGTATCTTCAGGTGTGGCAGAAGCATGCAGAGAGCCAGTCGGCGGGTCTACTGCTGAGAATGGGTCGGCAAACAGAATTCATTGTGCGGCGATGCTTCCTGCCATATTTTCTGCTGGTCGTGGCAGCGCTGAACCGGATGGACGCGCTGGTTTACATGACCGCATTCGGCGCGAATGTGGCCTGGATTGTTTCACTGAGTTCACTTATCGCCTTTTCTGAAAGAGGCAAGTTCGCCGGGGAAGGGCTCGGATCCTCTGCAGCGGACCGAAAGCCTGTGATCGTGAAGGCGTGAACTGCCGTTGGCTGATGTAAGTGACAAGGGAAGGATGAATTGGAGATAGGTTCATTTTCAAAGGAGCCGCTTCCGCATGAATGGCCTGGAACGATCCGGCTGGTTAGCTGGAACGTGAATCGTGGGCTTCACTTAACTGAGATTATCGAGTTTCTGGCGGCAGCGTCGGCAGACCTAATCCTGTTGCAGGAGACAGATGTGCATGCGCGTCGAACGCGCTATATCAACGTGCCGCGAGAGATCGCTAGGGCCCTCAAGATGAACTACGTTTTCGGACGCGAGTTTGAGGAGTTGGGACAAGGAAAGCGCGGCTGCCCCGCCTTTCATGGGCAGACGACGTTATCTCGATTCCCGCTCTCGAATCCTCGTATTCTCCGGTTTCGGCGGCAATCGAGGTTTTGGCAGCCGCGATGGTTCATTCCTCGATTGCAGACTTTCCAGAGACGGCTGGGGGCAAGAATGGCACTCATTTGCGAGATTTCTATTCAGGGCCGGACCATGGATGTCTACAACGCACACCTAGAGAGCCGGGGCAACGACGAACTGCGGTATAGCCAACTTTCTGAGACTCTCAGCGAAGCGGAGAGTAATTCCGGAAAGGCGCATCTGATTGTCGCAGGCGACTTGAACTTCAACATTTCACGTGGTCCGGCAGCTTCTCTCATTGCTGACATGCAACTTGACAGCCCGTTTGATCGATTGGCGGGAAAGAAGACTGTACGGGATCGCGGGAATGCAGTGTGCACCGCGATCGATTGGATCTTGACGGACAAGACACTCCGCTCGTCTGACCCTGAAATTCACGATTCGATCTGTACCTCCGATCATTACCCGCTCAGTTTGGAGATTTGCAGGGAAGGAGGTCATTGTTGAGCTTGAACGAGCCTTACTGCGAGGAGGTCCAGGGATCGAGTGAGCAAGAGCTAGTCATGGCGGCCCAAGCCGGGGAGTCCGGGGCCATAGATGAGCTCCTCGCACGACACAGAAGGGCGATGTTTCGTGCCGCCCGCCGGTTTACAGAGAACCAGGAAGATGCCGAAGACCTGGTACAGGACGCGATGCTGCGCGCCATCGTGAATATCAGGCGATTTCGGAAGGAGTCTCGCATAGGTACCTGGCTCATCGCTATCGTCAATAACGCGGCGCTCTCGCTGAAGCGAAGGACAAAACTGGCGCGGTGGCTCTCGGTCGACGACCGTAACGGACAAAAAAGAGTGGAGGGTTGGGATTTTCCCGATACTGCCCGCAATCCTGAGCAGGAAGTCATTCGACTCGAACTACTACAGGTTCTAAGGAAGGGAATATCCCGGCAACGCGAGATACACCAGCTTGTAATGCAGGCATGTGTCTTTGACGAGCAACCGACCCGGGAAGCTGCACGACTACTCGGATTAACGCCCGGGGCAACCAAATCGCACCTGTACCGTGCGCGACGGAGCCTGGCTGATTCACTCGACAAAAGGGAATTGGTGCGAAGGGGCGCTCGCAGACGAGAACCGGACATTCAGTCACACGCTTCGAAATAGCTATCCGCTAGATTCGCATCTATTCGCTAGACGCAATCAGCCGAAGCGCTCGCCACAACAACTTGGAGCAGAGTTGCGAGAGCGCCCCGGCCTTTGGCCGCACATGCCACGAAGGACCGAGCGACTACTGATTCGCCCCCTGCGGCGTTTCGAAGACGAGGGTGACTTTGCTCAGATCGATTTCCTGAAGAGTACGAACGCCGTTCTCCGTAGAGTAGGTGACGGCAGCCTGGCCATGCCCAGTAACTACGAGCTTTGCGTCAAGAACGACGGGCGCTCCCCCGTCTCTGGTCAATGTGACTTTTACAGTCGGACCCTCGCCTTCGTATGAAAGCTTGTATTCACCCGCCCTGATCTGCGTCAAGCCGACGGTAACATTCTCCGTGATAGTTACTGTCGACTTTTTAGCGGCAAGTAACGGGGTGGTCAAAGTAGCAAACGCCAAGAATGATGCAAGTAACCTTTTCATATGCTCTCCTGTTTTGAAGATGCGGACGTTGTCCGCGGTTGAAGGTGGATAATTGATAGCGAGTTCCTTGCTCGAAGCTCACCGAATCTGCCCTCATAGCTGGTGAACTTTCATCGAAGAACCCCTAATCCGAATCCCGGCATGGACGGAGTGAGTTCATAAGGGGTTCTCAAGAAGTCAGGCACCAGCGCGTCTGGGATCGCGTAGTTAGTTAGCGCTCGAGTCAACATCTTTGTGTCCGATCGGTCCATGCCATCTCGGTTGCACGTGGCTGTCCAAACAGGAAGGCAAGCTATCCACTTTAAGGCGAAGGAGATGGAGATGCCCGCACGGACACAAGGTCTAGATATGCGCCGCAATCCCGTCATCTGCCGCCATTGTGGCTGCCCGCCCGCCGACGGCAAAGGAGGAGCGAGAATGGCTTAGGTTTCTGGTCCGCGGCTACTTTCGGCGGTGTGCAGTGGAGCAGACGCTGAGCACTGGGCAGGTCGCCTCTGAGACGATTTCATGGGCATGAGAAAGAGAGGGGCCACCGTACAGAGAGCGATGCCGGTCTAGTCCCAACACAATCAGATCTTCTCTATTCTGTCTCGCGAATTCGAGAACAGCACGCGAAGGCTCTCCAGGAATCAGGTGGTAGTGGATCAACCCTTCCGGCTTTGCGGTATCTTCTATGGCGCGGCCAAACTCCTCCATCATGCGCTGGCAATCAGAGTTCTCTGACGAGCAGACATGCAAAACGTCGATTTCGGCATTCCATGTTCTTGCTGCAGCTAGAACGTAGGGGATAGCGGCTCTAGACTCTGTGGAGAGATCGGTAGCGAAGAGCACCCGCTTGAGAAGAAGCGGTCTGCCTGCGCTGCGGGACAAGGGACCCACGGTAAGAATTGGACAGGTGACATGATGGCTGATCTCCTGTGCAATGGAGCCAAAAAGGAGCTTGGAGACGCCGCTCCGCCCGTGAGTTCCAAGCACCAGCAAATCGATGCAATGATCCTGAGTGAAATCTCCAAAGACATCTGGGATTTCGCCGTTCATATTCCAGCACCGAAGCCCGATGCCATCGAGCTCATGAACCGCCCGAAGGCGAGCTAGTTGGTCATCGGAATCGCGCTGTGCAAGCGCGCCAAGGTCGACCATCATATTCGGGACCAGCGCGAATTCGGAACGCCGGACTGCATGCAGAAAATGAACGACAGCTCCGAACTGGCGGGCGACGAGCAGGGCGTGCCGCGTTGCGCGATCAGACCAGGACGAGAAATCAGTGGCAATCGCGATGTTGCGCACGACGACATCAGGCGATGGATGAACTATCAAATTCGGCATTCCTTTCCGGCCAGGTATCGCCCTCAAAACAGACTCTGTCGGCAGAGCTCTCCAGGCCTCTGGTGTTCAGTTCACTTGCAGATTGGCAATGTGCAAGGAATCCGATCGTCGACAGCGGAATCCGGTTCTTCTCCCCGTTATCGGGTTCCCGCTGCTGGAGGAGTGGTCGAGGAGTCAGCTTTTGCTGCGATTCGATATGACTGATAGTCGATGCACATCGTTGCGGTTCCACCGACGCGGACCTTGGTCTCGCTTTGATTCTGCTCGGGCAGCCAGAAACCATTCGTGATCCTGTTTGTATGGTGGATTAGCGTACGTGAAATCCAGAAAGAGGGGTTCTTGGCGGGTTGAACCTCCATCTTTGCCACCGCGAACTCAGTAGCATCGACCCATATTTGTCCCTTATAGAGGAATTTGCTTGGTGAGATGGGCTCAACGGTGAGTACGTATGCCGGACGGTCGTCCACCCGATCCATTCCAATAAGCAGAAACTTGTAGTTCACGGAGTTGAGCGCGGTCGAAGACTTGTCCAAGGATGCTTCTCTTTCGCTGTCGACGGCCCGTTTTAGGACCTTGTCGCAAAGCATGCGCGAGCCCTTTTGTGAGATGATGCGGAAACTCTTTCCCGAAGAGGCGTCATAAGTCATCTCCACATCCATATTTGCAGTTATCGTCCGCGTAAATCCTCGATAAGTAACCGAATAATGACGCTGTCCCTCATAGCTTTGCAGCGATGTCGCCTGACGCTGATCATGCCGTTGCATCTGTTCAATGATTTGTGCAGTCGTCGGGGCAGGCATCGACGTCTCGACCGTACCCAACCCTTGAGAAGAAGCGGTACGGGCGAACACCATGATCGCCAAAGCTGCCCAAATGAGAATTGGAGTTCGGCTCATCCAAACTCGATCGTTCAGGTGCGCCACACCGATCCTAGACGATTTACCGCGATTTCGAATCATAGTCATATTCCAGTTTCCGATCGTTGAACGGCGCGCAAGACGGGGTTGATTAAACGCGTTCCGCGTACTTCCTGAGGGCTGTCGTACTGGGGATCTTGAGCGTGCAACCTCGGATCTCCACTAATCCGCGTTCTTTGAAGACCGTCAGCGCACGCGTGACAGTTTCACGCGTTGCGCCAATAAACTCCGCGATCTGAGCATGGGTCAGAGCCATGCAAAACTGTGTTTGGTCCCCAGTTTTCTTGCCTCGCTCTCCCCACACTAATAATTGCGACGCCAATCTTTCACGAACGCAAGACGACAGTCCCACGATATGCAGCGTTGCACATGCGCACCTGAGAATTGTCATGAGCTCGACAGTCGCAAGGCGATTTACCTCTGGATACCGCTGCGCAAAACGGAGAAAGTCGCCACGTGTGATCAAGGCGATCCTGGACGGATAGAGGGTATCTGCCGACCACTCGGAGAGGCTTCCAAATAATGCGGAGTGCATTCCAAGTACGGCGCCGCGCTTTGCAATTCGTAAGGTTAGGTTCCTCCCACCGATGTTTTGCAGCGACAGTCTCACGTCTCCGTCAAGGACGAGGAATACTTGAAATAGGGGCTCCTGTTCCATGAACAAAATGCCACCGGCAGGATAGTCCACAATGGACATGATCGATTCGAGATTCCGTAATGCCTCTACCGGCAGCGTCCCCAGGGAAGTATCTTTTGCCCACGACAGGAATTCGCGGTTGCTCGATACAAGATGCGGAGTGGGTACGCTCCATCCGCTGTTGAATGTCACTTGCGCCGCATTGCTTGCCATTGCTTAGATCTTCCTTTCTTGCGCCATGATTGTAGGCGACGTCACTTTCTCCTGCTCTGTATTGCTATGCTCGTCATATTGTCAGCGTGAATCTTTGATCACCTGGTGTTTCTGCGCGAATGAGAAGTGAACCTGGGCAAGATGAATTCCTGCGCGATACCGGTGAACATACGCTCGGCTGTACCGATCGCGAATGTGCCAAATACCAGGCCCACACCACGATTCGACTGTGGATAGTAGGTATTCGCCAACGCGCTGGATGCCAGGTCCCCACCGAGGCTCGAATAGTTGGGTTGTAGACGGCCGTTATCTCCTCTGCAGATGAATGGGCTGAGCATCGCATGTCTCAACCGTGAGCTCGTGCTGCCCGTACCCTGGTAGAAATACCGTGGGTCCTGATGCAGCAGGGAGGGTAGAATGGCGCCCCCTATCAGAATGCCGCTCGCGCCCTGCGCCGCTTCTGTTCCGAAGCGCTGGCCGTAGCCTTTGGCCCCCTGCTGGAAATCAGGCCGATTGGCAGCCTGATTGATCCCAGCCATCGCGGCCACGCCAGCGATCGTGACGGGATCGACGGAGACTCTCAACGCGAGCTTGAATTTCAGTTTGGTCGTGAGCGGTACAGCATTCCTTGCGTCATACACGGCATAGAAGTTTGGGACGATCCCAAGGACCCGCTGCTGCAATTGCAATCGAACCTGTTCGGCCGCTACCTGATCATTCGAAGCGTAGACGGTTACGGAAGAGTCCTCTCCTTCGATTTTGATTCGAACATCGGTAAGAAAATCGTACTGTCCAGGAGCAAGGGTGATGGGCGACGATCTCCAATCTACAAAGCCCTTGGCCCTAACGATGATGCGATAGAGAGCACCCGGCGCGAGGTTGTCGAAGGTAAATGCTGCGGTATCGTTCGCGACAACTTCGCGATGATCCTCGGATTGCGGGCCGTCGAGTATCACGGTGGCGCCAGGGACCAAATCTCCGTTCATGTCGGTGACGGTACCACTGATGTTCGCGGGATCTGGAATCGAGGCAATCCTCCTTGAACCCTCCGCCGTGGTGCTGGTGTCACTGCTTACCATCGGCCCTCCAGAGTTGAGCGAGTGCGATCTGGGCGCATCTGACAGGGAGGGGGAGGACACCAACTGCTGCGCGTCAAGCCCGGAGGATGAAGCAATCACGGCTGCAACAATGGCGGCGGCCGCAAGGACTGAACAATGTAGGGAAAATTTCATCTGGCCGCCTTGTGCATCAAAGAATTGCTTGAGTGCTGATGGATTTTCTTCAGGGCGTTCGCGCTTAACAATGCAAACAGAAGGACGACAGTGACCATGGAAACGGCCAATGGGATGTCAGGCCGCTCCAAACCCAGCACGTTGCAGGCTGCCAGAAACTTGAAAATATGCGCGATCATAATCACCGTATCGAGACAGAGAACGGACATTGTGCTCAGGACCACGGCTGGCCCCCAACTGTCTGAGGCGCTGTATTTGCGCAAAGAGAATACGGCGAAGGCGGATGCGTAAACAGCGAGCATTGTAAACAACTGAGTCAGGCTGGTGTGACCGATGGACACAAGCAGTCCGACCGAGGCGCCAACGAGACTGAATCGCAGGAAATGCTTGACCCACATCGCAAAGGGGCGGCCCATGACCATCCTCGTGCAAACGGCTGCACCTGCGCCGAGCGCATTGAGACCCAGGAAGACGTGAATAAGTTTGAGTAAGTTGAGCATAACTATCTCCTCTACGGCCTTTTAACCGCTTGGTGTAAGGTACTGATCATGCAACTACCGATGATGTTCCGAGTTCTGCTGCATTCTCACGTGTGTCGATGCGCTCTCGGAATAGGCGCGATATTGCGTTCGAACATGCGGGCTCAATCAGCGACCAGTGACAATCGACTAGTAACGCGCAGTCGTGGGTTGAGAAGCCCAAATACGCATGCAGGATGAGTGCAGCGCGTTCGAATAGGTTCAGACTCTCGTTGATCTTGATGGCAGTGAGAGATCCGATGGCTTGTGTATCCCATGCCCCCGAGTTGGGAAGTCGCTTACAGATGGCATCACGAATATAGTTCGCGGCGAGTCGCTTGATCTCCGCGCTATTTCTCTCTACTGCGTCGCGAACCACGCATCGCCGGATCCAAAGGTCACGCCAATTCGGAGCCACGTATGCTGAGCTGTCGGCACGCAACATTGCGGCTGCGACGCAACTCTCCGCGATCAGGGCGTCACCGACAATGGCCTCTGCGAGCCAGAGCAGTTGCTTCATCTCGACCTGTCTGAGTGGCGTCTGACAGATTGACACAGACGAAGTGGGGTGCATCGTTACAGTAGAATTGGTCTCCATAAATTCCTTCCCTCTAGAGAATCACCGAGCATTTAGAGCAATGGATCATGTGGGTCGGAGAGAACTCCGTGTGATGTGATGAGCCGACAACCCCCACGCGACTGACTTCGCTCTTGCGCAAGATCGCGTCTGCGGAATGCGAGACGTTGATCATCACAACGCATTTGATTGGATGGTTGAGATCAGGTCTCTTCATTGCATTGGTCCTTGCCTCAGGAAGATGTTTCAACTCGTCTTGATGAGTTGCACGCATGTGGCCATCCGCGCAAAGAACGTAAGTCGTTCAACTTCATAAGGGAGTTGCTCGCCACAAACAGCTCGAACAAGATAATGTCGAACGCCATGGCGGCACCTGCCGCAATAGCGGCAAGGTCGTGATGAGAGTCGCACCGCAGCGAAGAGAGGAGCTGTGTCAACAACACTTCAATAGAATTGGCGATTAACAAACAGATCGATCACTTCAGTCTGCAATCGACGCGATTAACCGCATTCCAATGTTTCAGCGGATTCTCTCTGCATGGCCTTGATGAGATTGAAGAGCCCATCTCGTACGGTTCGCTCCCATGATGTATGAGGATTCAGGACCCGCAACGAGAGCTACCATTGCGGCAATCTCGTCAACGCGCCCATAGCGGTCGAGCGCTGTAGCGGACTTCTTCGATATCGCCCAAGACGGGATTCAAATTCGTGTCGATCGGATCCGGCCACACGTTGTTGACCGCGAAGCTCCGGCTCCCGGACTCTCTGGACAGCCCCGAGTGAATATCTTCACAGCCCCTTCTTTGCCGAGTAGGGCACGAGACCAGCGTTTGGACACGCTCACCTACGGCTGAACCGATGTTGAATAATCAGGCCACTGTCGTTCATGTGCTTCGGTGCCGCATTCTGCCGTGATTACGTCAGCTGCCGAGATGGCGTCATGCACGCTGCGATATTTGTTGCCGATGTTGCTGAGACACAAGGAGTTCATCTGGCAGCTGAATTGCAGTCATGTAGGACTGACGAACTCATTGACAAGCGGGAACTAAATTCTCTGACGCGCATTTTCGAAAACTGCAAGGCTCGCAATGACCACTGAGCAAAAGTAATACCGATAGAAAGGATTCTCTACAATGAACCAGCCTATTGAACCTCGAGAGCCATATCCGACGGCAGACCAATTCTGGCGGGCGTACCTGAACCACGAGCGCCCGGCAGATCTCGCTGCCCGCGAGAAACAGACTGCGCCAAAGTGAGGACATTCCGGAATGACATTCCTTCCAGCAGGCAAAGAAATGAAAAGCTCAGCGCCCATTTGGCGGTCACACTTACTTGACTCAAGCGCGAACAGTGGTGCGATCGTCGAATACTCTCAGGCGTCTGATGACGAATTGCTCGCGGCGGCGAGAAGCTCCGACGGGCGCGCATTCGCGGAACTGTGCCGCAGACATGCAGCTTCAATACAAAAGAGAATCTTCCGGATGCTCAGAAATCGCGAGGATGCCGAGGATGTGCTTCAGGACTCAATTTACAACGCCTTTGTGCACCTTAAGTGCTTTCGAGGCACATGTAGATTTTCGGTTTGGTTGACCCGAATCGCGATCAATTCCGCCTTGATGTTGATGCGCAAGAGAAGATCGCGCTCCGAGATTTCTTATGACCAGCGAGCCGATCAAGGCCAGGAATCGCTGACATGGGAATTCCCGGATCTCTCACCCAATCCGGAACAAATATGTGTAAAGCGACAGGCAATTGAACGCATGTCGGTTGCCGTTAATCGGCTTTCGCCGCGTTACCGCGACCTGGTTCAGCAATTCCACGGTACAGAACAACCACTTCAAGAAACCGCCGAGAAATTGGGAATCAAGCTGGGCACTGCCAAATCACGTTTGCTGCGTGCACGACTGAAAATTCGGTCGAAATTGGAAAGACAGAGGATTTCGTTCGCCGACGCGTGTCACTGAGCCCGCGAGTTTGAACTGTCAACCTGGAGCCAAAAGGAGTCGCAACGATGAAGGGTCGACTGTTTCTTAACGGTGCTCGCGTTAGTTGGAGTTGGGGTTCGGGAATCAAGTATTGTCCGCCAACCCTAAACATCGATCCGTTTAGCCCTACATGGATTCCCAGCTAAGCCCGTCAAGGGAGCTTGCCATGAACGACAAGAGTGACAGCTCTTATTCTCAGAGACTTGCTCCTGGTGACAGCGAATCGCCGACGTGGAGTTCGGAAGATGACCTTTCACGTAACCGGGCGTATGACTCTCGAGGCGAACAGCAATCGTCACTGCGCTTCGCCGCTCTCCAAAGTTATGGGCTTGCGTTTCTTTCCGTTGCCATCGCAGTCGGTTCGGCGTTGCTCCTGGAGTCCCCGCATTTCCGGGACGCGGCGGTTCCTTTGCTGCTGTTTGCAGTCGCCATAACTTCCTGGTACAGCCGGACCGGGCCTGGGGTCGTGGCGGTCGTCCTATCGACAATCAGCTTCTACTGGTATGTCGTGGAGCCGGTCCGCACTCCCTACATCTATCCGTCTCAGATCATATATTTCGTTGAATTTGTTGCGTTCGCCTCGCTCATATCATGGTTCGCCACAATTCGGCGCCACGCCGAGGGGGTCCTGCAGGAGCAAGCGAATCTCCTCAATCTTACGCATGATTCTATTTTCGTCATAGATATGAACGGAGAGATCAAGTACTGGAACCGCGGCGCTGAAGAGCGGTACGGCTGGACCGCGGACCAGGTGCAGGGCAAAAATGTGGACGACCTGCTCAAGACGGTGCTTCCCGCGCCGGTAGAAAAGATCAAAGCGGAAGTGGCTCGAACGGGTCAATGGAAAGGAGAGATCCTGCACACGAGGAAGGACGGAAGCAAAGTCGTGGTGGCAAGCCGCTGGTCTTTGCAGCGCGACAAGCACGGTGCACCGCTCGCAATCATGGAGACCAACAACGACATCACCGAGCGTAAGCAGGCCGAAGAGGCTCTCCGCCGGAGCGAAGGTTACCTAGCCGAAGCGGAAAGGCTGACCCGTACCGGCAGTTGGGTCGACGATGGCACCGTGCGGCCCGTGTACTGGTCTGAGGAACACTACCGGATCTTTGGACTCGACCCGCGGCAGGGCTTACCCACGCGCGACCAACCCCTGGAGCGAATCCATCCAGACGACCGGGACAAAGTGCTCCAGGCTTTCGAGAGGGTCATCCATCAGAAAACAGATTCCGAAGCCGAATACAGAATCGTACTTCCGGATGGAACACTTAAATACGCTCATAGCATAGGACATCCCGTACTGAATGCGAATGGGGATCTAGTTGAAATCGTGGGTACGACGGTCGACATCACCGAACGCAAGCGCACGGAGCAGGCTCTGCGCCGTAGTGAAGCCTACCTGACCGAAGCACAGAGGCTGACCCACACCGGCAGTTGGGCCGGCGCCGGCTCTCTCCAGGCGCTGTACTGGTCTGAGGAACACTACCGGATCTTTGGACTCGACCCGCAGCAGGGCTTGCCTACGCGGGTACAGCCGCTGGAGCGAGTACACCCGGAAGACCTCGATAAGCTCCTCCAGGCCTTCTCTCGGATTATCGATCAGAGAGTCGATTCCGAAGTGGAATACAGAATCGTCTTGCCGGATGGCGCAGTCAAATGGATCCACGCCATAGGACATCCAGTTTTGAGTACCAATGAGGAACTCGTTGAAGTGATCGGCACGACGGTCGATATCACGGGACGCAAACGCGCTGAGGAAGAGCGCGCGCGTTTACACCGGCTAGAAAACGATCTCGCGCACATCAACCGAGTGAGCATCATGGGAGAACTGACCGCCTCGATCGCGCATGAAGTCAACCAGCCGCTTTCTGGCGTGGTGAGCAACGGCAGCGCTTGCCTTCGTTGGCTGGCCGGAGAGACGCCGAACATCGGCGAGGCCCGGGAGACCGCCCGCCGCATCGTCCGCGATGGGAAACGAGCCGCTGAAATCATTGGCCGCATTCGAGCGCTGACCAAGAGGACTGCGACGCCTAGAGAAAAGCTCGACCTCAATGAAGCCATTCTGGAAATTCTCCCGCTGGTAGGCGATGAAGCGAAGAAAAAGAGCGTGATCATCCGAACGTGTTTTGGAAATCATGTTTTTCCTGTTCTCGGCGATCGCGTGCAGTTGCAGCAGGTGGTGCTTAATCTGGTTATGAACGGCATCGAAGCGATGAACACCGTAACTGAGCGGGCTCGAGAGCTTGTGATCACCATCCGGAACACTGATCCGGACCAGGTGGAGGTCACGGTCGAAGACTCTGGAACAGGTCTCGATCCGGACGCGAGCGGCAGGATCTTTGAGGCGTTTTTCACCACCAAGCCTGCCGGTATGGGTATGGGCCTGTCGATCTGTCGTTCTATTCTTCAGGCTCACAACGGGCGGCTGTGGGCTACGGCCAACCATGGCGTAGGCACAACGCTCCACTTCACCCTTCCGAAGGAACAGGAAGAGGCAAATGCAGAACCCGCGCGAGTCTAGACCAGTGATTGCGATAGTGGACGATGACCCTTCGGTTCGCGAGGGTCTGCACAGTCTTGTCCGGTCCGCAGGGTGGAGAGCCGAGACCTTTACCTCCGCGCAGGAATTTCTGGCCCGCACCCGGCCCGAGGCGACAAGTTGCTTGATCCTGGACTTGCAACTCCCCGGCCTGAGCGGCCTCGACCTGCAGAAACGAATGGCCGTGGTCGACCTGGAGATCCCCATCGTCTTCCTGACGGGCCATGGCGACATCCCAGCTTCGGTGCAGGCAATGAAAGCCGGCGCCATTGAGTTTCTGACTAAGCCGGTTGATGAACAGGACCTGCTGCGGGCAATTCAAGAGGCTATTGACCGCGACCGTCGTGCCCGGGACCAGCATGCCGAAATGCATGATCTGCAGAGTCGGCATGACTCGCTAACGGCGCGTGAGCGGGAAGTGATGCAGCAGGTGATCTCCGGCCTGCTGAACAAGCAAGTAGCGGCAGAGCTGAACATAACCGAATTCACAGTCAAGATTCACCGCGGGCAGGTGATGCGCAAGATGCGCGCCGACTCGTTGGCGGAGCTGGTGCGGATGGCGGAGCGCCTTGGAGTCCGCTCGCATAAGCGGTAAGCCCGAACACAGAATCGCAATTGCAAATGCTGTCTGAGTCACGAAGAGAGTTTGTTGCCGACGAGCGGAAACGCGTCAATCTAGTGCCAAGGTGTAATAGATATTTTCTGTGTCGGCTGTAATATCCATTTAGTTGGAAACATCAATGGCACCTCTTGCAGCAGTGGTTGACGATGATATCTCAGTGCGTGAATCGCTCGAAAGCCTGTTCAGGTCCGCAGGCCTGGAGGTGAGTGTGTTCGCCTCAGCGGAGGAGTTCTTGAACGTGGCCCATCCCCGTAAGGCGGACTGTCTCATTTTGGACGTTCGCCTGCCGGGTATGAGCGGCATCGACCTCCACCGTCAACTGGTGGCTCGCAGTTGTAAAGTGCCGGCTATTTTCATCACGGCACATGGATACGACGACCTCACCAGATCGCAAACCTGCTCTGACTGGACGGTAGCATGTTTAACCAAGCCATTCAGTGAGGACGAGTTGTTCGACGCCGTCCAGGCAGCACTAAAGTGGCCACCGAAACAGCTAATGCAAAATGGCGAAACCAACGAGGACCTATGAGTGACACAGGAACTTTAGTTTACGTAGTGGATGACGATGCGTCCGCCCGAGAAGGAGTCGCTGGCTTGCTTCGCTCCGCCGGACTGAGGGCGAAGACCTTCGCGTCAGGAGAGGAATTCCTTGCCGCACCGCCGCCCAAAACGCAGAGCTGCCTAGTGCTCGACGTGAATCTCCCAGGAGTGAGTGGGTTCGATGTCCAACAGCAGCTGGCGAAAGCCGCTGTCCACGTGCCGATCATCTTCCTCACCGGCCAGGGCGACATCCCCATGACAGTCCGCGCGGTCAAAGCGGGCGCCGTAAATTTTCTGACCAAGCCATTCGACGATGAAGAGCTTTTGAACGCAATCCAGCAGAGTGCCACGTACTATGAAGATGCACGTCTGCACCTCGAATCGGAGATACCGTCCGAGTACAACTTCGAAGACATGGTCGGCAAAAGCAACGCGCTGCGCAAAGTTCTGGAACAGGTCGCCATCGTTGCGCCGACCGATTCGACGGTTCTTCTGCACGGCGAGACCGGCACCGGCAAGGAACTCGTCGCACGCGCGCTGCATGGCTTCAGCCCTCGAAGGGATCGCAACCTGGTGCGGCTGAATTGCGCTGCCATTCCTGCCGGGTTGGTCGAGAGTGAACTTTTCGGACACGAGAAAGGAGCGTTTACCGGCGCGTTGATCCAAAAGCGCGGACGCTTCGAACTCGCCGATCGAGGCACGCTGTTTCTCGATGAGATTGGCGATATCAGCCTGGAATTGCAGCCAAAGCTCCTTCGCGCATTGCAGGAACACGAGTTTGAACGCCTTGGCAGCACGAAGACCACTCGCGTAGACGTACGCCTGATCGCCGCCACCCATCGCGATCTTGGGTCGATGATCCGCGAAGGCAAGTTCCGTGAAGACCTCTTCTATCGCCTGAACGTTTTCCCGATCGAAGTTCCGCCGCTACGCGAGCGCCGCGAAGACATACCGTTGCTCGTCCACTACTTCGTTGCACGCTTCGCGCGCCTGATGGAGAAGAGAATCGGGTCAATTCCGGCGCGCTCCATGGATGCGCTGACGAACGCGTCTTGGCCAGGAAACATCAGAGAACTTGAGAACTTTATCGAACGCTGCGTCATCCTTACACGAGGCGATCAGCTTCTAGTGCCGTTGGATGAACTGGTGCGATCGGCGCCCGTGTTCAACGTGCATGCCTCGACATTCCACGAAGCGGAGAGGCTGGCGATCATCAATGCACTACAGGCCTGCCGCGGACGAATCGCGGGTCGTGGTGGCGCGGCAGAACGTCTCGGCCTGAAGCGCACCACATTGCAAAGAAAAATGAGCCGGCTCAACATCTCGCGCTCCGATTACGACCGCGAAAAGGCTGACGTGCGGAATTAGCGGGCCGGGCGAAGAAAGCGCACCATCCAGGGATTTATCCGAGATGCCGCTATGGCACACCCAGAAAAGCGCTGGATGAACGCTCAGCGACATCCTGATTGGTATGATCGGACCCGATCTTGTGGTTTCTCATCCCCATGACAACTAAATCAGCCCGGTATTCTTTCGCGTATTTAAGGATCGTTGTACTTCATTGCCGCTGACCAACTCGACATTCGCAAATATCCCGGCTCTCCCCATTTGGTGCCTCGCCTGGTTCTGAAGCGCATCACTCTTCAGCGGCTGTGCCTGCCGCCAGATGTCGGCGAATACCGAAGACATCGCGAACGAGAAGTAGGCCCGGATTGGCTTGAGAACGATGATCACTTTCAAGTCCGGCTGATCTCTTGTGCCAGTTCAATTGCCGGTTGGAGTACTCTGACACACTTCTTCGAGTCATCGACTCCGCCAATATCCGACCCAGCATATTCAGCGTCCTCATCCAAGCAGCAGAACATAGTTCCTAGGATGGGCCACCCTGCTCAAATTCGTCCGCGCGCTTGATGAACATGTCGGGTCTCGTGGTCGGCGTTGGTCACGCAATTCATTCCGCCGTCAATGCATTGCCGCCTGATCCATTGGGCTCCTCCGCGAGGAAAGGCGCGAATCGATGATAGCTGCAATTTGCTTCCACACGCGGGCGTCGTTCTCGATCTCATGATGAGGCTTGTTAAATGTGCGCGCGAACCAAGGGTAGTTTCGACAATCGACGTGCTGACCTTCATAAGTCATGTGAAGATTCCCGATGATCTGTGTCCGTGTCGGATCTTCGGCGACCACCTCCGATCGTCCGTGCAGTAGCCCTTCCCCTTCTGATTGGAAAAAATTGACTGCCGCTTCAACATTCGAAGGTATGAGGGTCGGCTGTCGGCCGGGTTTGGGCACGATATCAATTTGAATTGTGAGCAGCACGGGAATTTTAAGCCGTTCCAGTTCCTTGGCGAACGCTACAGCTTCCGATGCTCCCCAGCTATGCCCATACACGATGATCTTTGCTTGCCTCGTTTCGGCAGCCGTCAGGGTACCATTCTGATCCGTATCAATTAGCCGCAGAACCTCGGCCACTGCTCTCCGCCGCTGGTGATTCGGGAAAACTGAGACTTGAGCCGCCGGCGAGTAAAGCTCTCGAAGGTAGGCGCCAAACCATACCTCGGGGTGTTTCGTGTCATTCTTCGCGAACCCTCCAAGGAATCCAATAACGATCAGCCCTTGCGCGGATGCCGGCGCTTTGTCAGAAACACTCTGTGCACAGACGAGTCGCAGGGCTGCTTTAACCTGCGCGTTTGCATCGCCGTTCTCGCAAACAGGAATTGACGAGGGCTTTGTTGCGCGGATATTGTTTTCAACGCTGGATGATGACTGGGCTTTTACATAAGGGACGGCTCCGCATATGAAGGCAACCAGGGAAACTAACACAATCAGTTTGATATTTGGTCTCATTCGCTTCTCAGTGTCGGGCATGGTGGAATGCTTCACAGCTACTTTCGTTTCGTCTCCCAGGAATCGATGCGAATCGAGCGAGACAGTTGCAGAGATCTGTACATGTCAGGCAGCCGCCCGCTTTAGGGAGTGGCCGAACATCTTTGGACGGTCCAGCACTGAGCTCAGATTCATCAGTGCCCTTGATGAACACACCGGGCACTCCCGGTTTGCGTCAGTTACACAATTGCAGTCCAGGCAAAGCACAGCATGGACGAGCGGAATCACGGATGTCTGCATAAGCGTTTTCAAGGTGTGTTCACTCCAATTCTGTCGATTTCGAGCAAGGACCTGGGCGATGCCTCACTGAAAAGGCGGCGGAATTCGCGCTCGAATGCGGCAGTCAGCCCGAGGGCCCGATTCTGCGCGTCACGGACTTCTTGCCGCGAGCTGGCGAGAAGTACCGCGCAGTCACGCGTCGGGTAGTGCTCCAGAATGCAAATGACATGGACGAGTCGGTCGAAATCGCTAAACTGCAGAATCCCGAGCGAATCATCGGATGCGGCGATGGAGCTCCGATGCGATTTATGGATCGTGGGGAGCGGTTTTTGGGGCGGGATGTTGCCCGGAGAACAGACCGGCTTGCCTGTCACGATTTTGACGCCATTACGGATGAGCGCATTCCGGGGCCACAGTGGCAGCCAACTTTTGAGTACGTCGCCAGTCGCCATGCACTCCTGCATTGCGAGAGTGACGCAATGCTCGGCTTTCTCCGCGTCGGCCGTGAGGAAAAATGCCAAACGAAAGAGTTCAACCATCTCGGAGGCGAACAGCTTCTGGAAGTCATTCGCGGTTGCATATTCGCTCGCTGGGTACAGTTTCCATCGATCGTTGGATACCAGGGTTCTGCTCATTTCTCTTCCTCGCAACCTGCGCCGGCGTGCGCTCGTCGGGTTTGAATGCGGTTTCGTTTATCCATGTGGTCTCTTTTGAAGTTCGCCGCGCGGCGGCCAGCTTTCGGACAGTTCTCAATCATGTGTCTTGCAAGGAAGGTGCCAGATTTCGATCCACCTATCTCCTTCGTTTTCAGCAGATGGGCTTGCGTCCTATTGCCGCGATCGTGGCACTGCCACAATAGCGGCGGTGGCAGAAGTGTGATACCGGAGCGGAGGTTGCTCCTTATACGGTCGGTCTTGGCATATCTCCGGAATTAACCAGAGTATGGTGGGCTCATTGTGTCGCCTGTCCCGGATCGCCGCCCGCAGTGGATAGGCCGAATTTCCCTTTCCGAATGCCCATCACCTCTATTTGTCAGCCTTCGAGGTGCCGCTTCGGCGGCATTGCCGCAAGCCCGGCGGAAGCGATTCGCCGGTAGCCGCGGGAACATATTCGCAATCTGCTTCCAATTCAATGAATTTCCTGGTCATTCGCGTTTGGCAGACAGCGTGCACTGAGGGTGGGCATGTTGCGAATTACATTGCCGTCGGCGAACAGCTCTGAGGCCTTCATCCTCGAGGGCAGATTGACCGGCTTGTGGGCCCAGGAACTCCTTCGCGTCGCTCGAGGGACAAATCAGGGATATGACAACATCTTTGATCTGCAGGAAGTTTTCTACGTCGATTCCGCTGGCGAAGACGCTCTGCGATTGCTCGGCGGCCGCGGAGCAAGGTTCATCGCCGAATCGGCATACGGCAAGGATCTCTGCCATCGCTTGAGGTTGAGTCGGGTAGCTAACTCGGAAGCGGACAAAAAACAACCGGAAGATGCGGAAGGATCTCGCAAGCCTGGCCAGCGCCGAACCGGGCATGCCGGAAGACTTGATACATCGGCCGCTGACCGGTCACTTTGTGGAGAGTGAGACGGACGATGCTCCTTGAAGATCTTCTCGCTCTTCCCCGCTGGTACACGCGGTATTCGGGGAGATTGTAGTACCCACCGTGGTGCCCGCCTCGATCGGTGGCGGGTTTCGTTTGATCCGCTGGGATGACGGTCATTCCACCATTCTGCAGAAAGGTACGGGAATACGAGGAATACATAGCGGCTCATACCGAGTTTCGATCGACCCGGTACCTGCGTGTCGCCGCAGAGCAGAAGAGCATATCGAAAGTGTGAAGGCAAGATTTCGAAGCTGCACCGCCCGGGTGAAAAGAACATGACGGAACTCAGACAAGCGAATGGGAGATGTCCGGGCACTCAGAACTGCCGCGGAACTCTCCTGGCAATCCTGTTCAGCGCGTTATGGCTTTCGCACCCGGGTGGCGTAGGCGCGCAAACCAGTGCGAACACCGGCAGCATCAAGGGGCAGGTGGTGGTCGTAGATGCAACCGGGAGTTCCTACCTGCCCGGAGCGCAGCTGCTATGCGGGTCGTCCGGCAATCGACCCCCTATCGACGTCGTGTCCTCCGTGCAGGTGGTCTCCAATCCCTTCGGTTCGCAGTACGCAGATTCACCGGGGGCTCTTTCGGCGGTGGAGACGAAGAGCTGCACCGGCGGAAGGCTGTTTGCCGGTGTTCTCCGGATAACTCAATGGATCGGGGCGCACTGCAAACCGCCAAGCTTGCTTCTGATTCTCGCTGCTGGTAACGGAAGCCGCATTGCCGCCCGATCGGGAGAGGGGCCCAAGCCCCTTGTAACCCTGAATGGAAAGACTCTCCTCGAGCACGTGATGAGCGGCGCGCGGGAGGCAGGCATCGAGAGACTCGTCATTTGCCGTGGGATACCGCGGCGAGGCCATCAAGGAGTGGTATGCGAGTCGTCCGCTCCCCGGCGTCGAGGTAACCTGGATAGGGAACCCCGACTACCGCAAGGACGGCGTTTCGGTGTTGCGGGAGGAGCCTAGCAGCGATGTCCGGCGCTGCGAAGAAGTCCTTCAATCAACCGCTCATGCTTCCCAGTTGAGCCCGCCGAACAGAATAGTTACTTCGCCGCGTTCCTCCTCTATGAAGGGAAGTTCCTCGGTGAACAAACGTGAATCAATGGCGGCTTATGCGCCAAGTTTCCGAGTGCCCTTGTTAGGACTACCGGAATCCTGTTGGTGCCTGAAGATCCATCTGCACACAAGCGTATGACAAGGGTTCCCGCTGAAAAACCACATGCAGGACAGAGCGGCACGTGTGAAGCTTGGGGAGATTGGCCTTTGTCATGATGTTCTCCTTACGGTGCGCGGGTGCGATCGCTGCAGGCGTTCGAGTTCCCGACGTGCATAATCGGTAGATCTGGGCGAATCTGCGCCCCCTGCTGGCGCACTTGATGTTCGAGTCCGGTGTCGACGTAGTCTCACTCTTGTCTGTAGCCCGTTGTGTTCCTAGATCGACAGATCTCATCAGGAATTGGCTGATCAGCTTGTGCGCACAAGGCCTCTCCGCAGAGATGCTTCGTTCCAGGGGACAGCAGGCGGAGAGAGTTCCAGCCGCTGATGCGCAACTCTCCGGTTTCCTGGTACGCCACAAACCAGTGGTTGGTCTGGCGCTTCTGCGATCCGCAGATATTGCATGTTATGACTTGTCGGATCAGTATCACTCCCTCTGTAGTGGGAAGCCGAACAGGCGAATGATCGGCTTCCAACCTGCAATCCCCATTCGGTCCCTTATGCACCCTGAAACATCGTGTCCTTAAACACTCGATGGATGTGCACGCCAATTGCCATCTGCCAACGAACAGCTAATCTCATTGTTATGAAGGAGATGGAAACAAGAACGAAGTGGAGGACAAGTCTCGCGCCTAACGCTATAGAGGCAGTTGCCGCTATAGTGGCAGCCAAGAGCCGGTCTAGCAGGGCGACGCCCCGGCGTAGATCGGGAACTCCGAAATATTGGTGATCATGGGCTTCGTGGTTGCGGTCTTCGGTCCCGCATGCGAGATTCATCGCTGGAACAACGAGCACAATCATGACGTGAAACGTTGGCGCTCACTCACCCAGGAAATCGGGGATGATATCGGCCAAGAGTGAAAGCGACGGATTATTTTCCGTTCAGATTGCCGCGCACCATCAGGCCGGCATCCAGCGCGCCGGTGTCGTCGATGCAGAGGACGTTGTGTGCATTGTTGATCAGAACGTCGAATCGTGAGAGAAAATCCTGACCTAGGAGGCCGCGGATGGCGAACCCCGCTCGCTGCAATCCATTCATGTTGTAAACCAACACCCGATGATTGGTTGACACATGATTGCCGACCTCGAGCGAATCGACTAGCGCGAATTTCGACTGCCCCTGGAGGCTCATACCAGCGACAATCGCCTTTCCCGTGATCTGCAGGTGGAGTTCTGCAGCAAGCGACTGATCGACCACGGTCATCTGCGCTCCCGTGTCGAGCACAAAGTCCGAGGGCCGGGCGTGGTTGATCGACACCTGTACGATCAACTGATGCTTATGAGAATTTCGAAACGGAACTGACTCGACATTCGCGGGACAGGGTGACTGTGCATGAAGGCCTGCAATAAACAGCGCCATGAGAAGAAAAACTGCGACCCCGCTCAATGATAACCACCTGAGGACATCAATATGGATGTACTTCCCTGATTTTTGGATGATCGGAGCGCCCAGGGCGAGCGCATCGACACTGGGTGTGGAATCATTCAACTGGACGGAACCTGATTCCGGAATTCGAACTTTTGCTCCGAAGCTGATTGCAGCAGGGCTCATTTGTGCCTCGAATTCATTAGTTGTTTCCTATTTAGGGCGGACTCCGGCGGCACTCGCCCTTGCCCGCGTGGGCTAGCAACCGTAATCGGCGCGGCAGATGTTAAGTTTGCGCATCTTCGTCTGGAGAGTCGTACGCTTTAATCCCAATCGCTCGGCTGCCCCGCCGCGGCCCGACAGGCGTCCGGACGCTTCTTTCAAAGCCGCGATTATTGCGCCGGATTCCGCCTGATGGAAGGTCGATGAAGGGGTGATACACAGTTCGGGGGAACTAGAGAACGCGACAGTCGGAACCTCTAACTCATCTCCGCGAGTAAGAATGACCGCGCGTTCGACAAAGTTCGCCAATTCCCGAATGTTTCCCCGCCAGGGATTCTTGGTGAGATGTTCCATCGCGTAGTCGGGAATTGATCTGATCTGTTTACCCATCCGTCTGGATGCCTTCGAGACGAAGTAATGCACCAGGAGTGGAATGTCTTCGCGCCGTTCGCGAAGAGGCGGGATCTCAATCGGGAACACGTTGAGCCGGTAAAACAGATCTTCGCGAAAGCTTCCGTTGCGGACCATCTCAGGGAGGCTTCGGTGGGTCGCGGCAATCATTCGCACATCGACCTGAATCGTCCTGGTGCTACCCAGACGTTCAAACTCTTGCTCCTGCACTGCCCGTAACAGTTTCGGTTGCAATTCCAGGCTGATGTCACCTATCTCATCAAGAAACAGCGTGCCTCCGTCCGCCAGTTCTAATCTGCCCTTCTTTTGCATCAGGGCCCCGGTGAACGCGCCCCTCTCGTGCCCGAAGACGTCGCTTTCCAGCAATCCCGACGGAACGGAAGCGCAGTTCATGCAAACGAAATTGCGGTGGCGCCGGCTACTGAGCTTGTGAATTGCACGTGCAATCAGTTCCTTCCCCGTCCCCGTTTCTCCGTGAAGCAGGACGGTGGCATTGGTGGGAGCAACGATCGCCACCTGATCGAGCACTCTACGCAAAGCGGAGCTTTTGCCGACTATGTCTTCGAACCCGTAACCAGAGCTGATTTCTGATCCGGGACAGAGCTGCTCGTCTTCGAAGTCACTCACTTTGGAGAAGCGTGCTTTCATGAAGCCCCCGGGGTCTGTGAAAACCGTCGCCATTTGCCTTCCTCCTTAGACCGGGATTCAACCCGGCCGCTTCAAACGTCTTATGTGCATCCGCTAGTAGTCGAACCCCGTGGGCATGCGGAGTGATACGAGTTTGAAAGCCCAACCCACCATCGCTCCAGCAATCCGGCAGTTTTCGAGCGTGGGAGGATTGGTCGAGGACGCAAGATCCTCGGCGTTTCGGCGGAGTTGATCAGCAATCCTCGTCAGCTGCGTGTATTTGACAACTGCCGTCCGCGTCATTACGGCATAGCATCCCTTGTCGGCGTAGTGTTCAGTGCAATTGAAAGTCCGCATGTTTATTTCTCGCTTTCTGCCCCGACTGGGACGGAGGTCACTCTGCATGTTCGCCGAACGTAGCTCCGTCCATTTCGGACAGCACGAAGGGCGTGATTCCCATTGAGAACAGGAACTTGTCGTCATCAGCGGTGAAGGGGGCGGGTTCACTCTTCTCGGCCTCTTTGCCGTAGATCACGGCCAAGGGAGTAATTTCGAGAGAGTCCATCGACATTGCGCAGAGCATTGCAGAGTCGGAACTATCCGCGTCTGATTCCACGACGATCAATTCATCCCGCGTTGCGGCTGCCAGGATCGCGTCATAGATGACCTTGATTGATTGCCTCATTTTCGTTACTCGCTTTCTACAGCGTCCCGCGAGAGGGCGCGTGTTCGGTTCGGATTGATGCGAGCGGCCAGATTAGGTCCTCGCTAGGCCCGTCTCTTTCATTCCATCCGGAGCACCCTTGATAGCTCTTGATGAAAGACATTCTGGCTGCGATTTCCATTTCGCGATACTCTGCATCGAGGCAAACGACGAGCTATGTGGAGGCAGACGGATGCCTCCATTGGCGGAGAAGGCAAGCTTGTTTGGGGGGCGGCGGGATTCTTTCGGGTGCCCGAGCTACCTCTTGCGAGGCGTGGGTTCGATGCGCTTCCATCCAAACAGGCGAGCATCGACGGACCATAGTCCGGGCCCTAACATTGCCAGGGCAGCGGCAAAGGCTGCTACCAGGAGGTAGACCGACCTGTCTGCAGACATCGTGACCAGCCTGCAGCTTTCAACCAGAGCCACCAGTGTTCCCACAATCGGCGTAAATAGCCCGACGATGAGGAGAATCGCTGCAGCAGCTAAGAGAACAGACAAGATTCTCGTGGGGATGGCCGGATCGCCTAGAAGGGCGGAACCTGCACTAGTCGCCAAAGCAAACCCGATAACCAGCCGCATTAATATGAGACCAATCCCGGGCCAACCGCCAGCAAAAGTAGAATACAAGCGTCGCAACGGACGCACCTCTCGTGTACGCCTTCAATTCTTAATGATTTCCTTACGAAATAGAGCCCCAAATCGAGGTCTGATCGAGCCTCTTTCGAGGCGGGGGGGAAGATAAAACGAGGATCGAGAATCTACAGTTCGATGATTCCCCGTTTCAGAGCGATCGTCGTTGCGTGGGTTCGATCGTTCGCGCCCAATTTGGAAAGGATGCTTCTGACCCGGCTTTTCACCGATTCCTCCGTGGTGGAGAGCTGATCTGCGATTTCTTTGTTTGCACGACCGGCGGCTATAAGTTGCAGTACGCTGATTTCAGCCGGCGTCAGGGCGTCATCCATGGCATGCTCCACAATTTCTAGGGAAGCCTCCGTGGAAACGGTTTTCTTTCCCGCGTTCGCCGCACGGATCGTCTCCAGCAATTCTTTGTGAAGAGCATTTTTTAGAAGATAGCCTTGAGCACCTGCCTTGAGTGCTCGGATGACCTGCGTGTCGCTCTTGTAGGTTGTAAGCATGATGATCTTCGCATCCGGGAACTCGTTGCGAATGGCAATGAGCGCATCGAGCCCATTCATCTCAGGCATCTGCAGGTCCATCACCGTCACATCCGGGCGATGCGTCCGGAATTGCTGGATGGCTTCGCGGCCGTCGGAGGCCTGGCCTACCAGAATCATGTCCGGCTGAATAGCAATCAACGCGGCGATGCCTTCGCGCACGATTGGATGGTCGTCGACCGCAAGAATACGTATTCGAGCCGTGCCGGTACTCATGCTTGGTCTCCGCGTTGATTATTTCACTTTTTGGCGAGCAATTCTGATAGCCAGGAGCGCTTCTCGGCTGCGGCGTAGGCGGCGCTGGCCGGGACACGAAGTTCCACTTCGGTTCCCGCATCAATTTCGCTCCAAACTACCAGCTTGCCATCTATCAATTTGGCGCGTTCCCGCATCCCTGGTAGACCGTAATGTCCCTCGCTGACCTGTCGAGACAGAACTGACAGATCAATACCTTTACCATCATCCCGCACACGGAGGCGGAATTGTTGATCGTCATACCGGATTTCGACCTCGATCTGCCGTGCTGCCGCGTGATGAAATGCGTTTCGGAGAGCCTCTGCGGCGATTCTGTAAATCTCATCACGCAAGATGGGATGTAAATCTCGCGGTTCACCCTCAATAGTGACGCGAAATGCCGGTGACTCGTGATTGGCTGGGTCAGTAGCGAGTTCCTCACCAAGCGTATTAATGGCCCGTGCGAGATCATTCGTCTGCATCGTGGAGGCGCGTAATCCCTGCACCGCATCCCGGCCTTCCGTGATCGCCTTGGCGGTGCGGTCAATGATTTCTGCCAGCTTTTCCTTTGCCTCGATGGGTCGGTCCTTTTGCATCTGCGAAAGCACTTCAAGTTGAAGCAACAGACCCTGAGCGCTTTGCAGCAGCGTGTCGTGGAGATCTCGAGCGATGTTCGTCCGCTCAGCCACGCGGGCGTCCAGCGTGAGGGCAAAGTCGTGGTGCAATTGCCTGACTCTGATGCGGTAGATCGCCCACACGACGCCCAGACCGAGCATTGCGCAGAGCGCGCGGAACCAATTCGTCTGATAGTATGCGGGTGCGATCGAGAACTCCAGCGAATCGCCCTGCTCGTTCCAAACGCCGCTGTTGTTGCTTGCGATTACGCGGAAGCGATAGGGCCCCGGAGGCAGGTTGGAATATTGAGCCTGACGGTCATTCACCACCTCTCTCCAGTCGGGATCTTGCCCCTCCAGCTTGTACTTGAAATGAACCTTGTCCGGCGCGGTGAGGCTGAGAGCGGTGTAGTCGATCTGCAGATCGCGAGTTCGCGCCGGCAGACGCACGCTCGAACTTGCCGGGCCCGGCAAGTTCTGCCAATACATCGTGTGGTCGGCTACGATTTGCTCGATGTGGACCGGAGGCGGGAGCTTATTGAAGGCAAGATGATGGGGATCGACCACCTGGACGCCTTCCCCTATCAGTAGCCAGAGCTTGCCGTCGATTGATTTCGCAAAGGGTGGGCCGTAAGAGTTGGGCGAAGATGAGTGAAGCATGACGCCGTCCGCAGCATCCCATACCGTCGTTCCAATTCTACGAGTCGGGTCGGCGATCCAGGCGTCCAGTTCGGCCCGCGCAATCCGCAGCAGGCCGCAACCCGCGTACAACCATAACGAGCGATCATTGTCCTCTATCGACCAGTGAATGGTATTGCACGGCAAACCATTCCTGGTGGTCATTGTTGTAATGTGACCATCTTTAATGCGGCTAAGCCCGCCATCTTCGGTTGCTGCCCACACTACTCCATCGCGATCGAGTCGAAGACCGGGAACATGGCCTTTGCCTAGCCCGTCAGCGACGGTATAGGACGCGCGAACTTGGCCATCCTTGAAATACTCGACACCACCATCTGTCCAGAATGAAAGCCATAGCCCGCCCCGCTCAGGATCGAAGACTATCACTTTTGCTTGTTGATGTCGTCCCAGTGCTGACCAGGGGAAATGCTCGATCAAATGTCCGTCACGTAAGTGGGAGAGACCACGGTTGCCTGACAGCCAAACGTTGCCCGCCTTGTCTCCTGTAATGGAATACACTTCTGAACTGGGCACGCCCGTGACTGCCATGAACCGGTCGTCCTTGAGGTAGCCCAATCCATGCCCCGAGAACGTCGCCCAAGTTTGACCTCGATCATCCTGAAACAGCGACTGCACGTAACCATCCGGTAGTCCATCCGCTTTGCGGAAAATGGTAGCTTGTCCATCCCTCCATCTCGTCAAACCAAAGTAAGTTGCCAGCCAAATGCTTCCGTCAGCGCTTGCGACCACGGAATCAACTGCATCGCTGGATAAACCTTGTTTGACAGAGATGGTCGTGGCGGGGAGTTCTCTAAAACGGTCGATTCCTCCAGTAGTGGCCACCCAGATATTGCCTTCGTGATCCTCGAACAGACTCATCACAATGTCGCCTGAAAGACCATCTGACTTTCCGAACGTGTCTGCCCGGCCATCATGTACATGGATGAGTCCATGCGCCACGGTTCCGATCCAGAGACCGCCATCGCGGTCGCGGAGCAACTTATTCGAATCAACATCTCGATCCCTGAGCACCCTTTTCGGATCGCTTGCGTCTCGAATCGGAAAGGGTTCGACTCTGTCACGAGTGAACTGCTGGAGTCCGGCGCCGTTAACTGCAATTAGCGGCCGTCCGTCGTCGCCCTTCACCAGGTCGCTGATTCGCATATGCGGCATCGGATAGTGCTTTGGAGCGTCGGGTTTCCATCGCCAAAGTCCTGCTTCGGAACCCGCCCAGAGAGCGCCTGAGGCGTCCTCGGCCAGCCCCCAGACGAACGATCCGAAGGCGTCACCCTGCGAATAGCACTGAGCGCTACCTCTTCGGATTGCGCAAAGCCGGCCGGTACCAGTCCCCAACGAGCCGCCGAGCGTGCCAGCCCACACCGTTCCCTCCCGATCCTCAAACATTGATGTCACGAAGCGCTTATCAAACTCCGGATAATTGTTGAGGCTGGCGCCGTCCCAGCTTGCAAGGCCACTAAACGTGCCTATCCAGAGGGTGCCGTCGCGCGTGACGAGCAGACTATAGGCGCCTTTGTCAGGGAGTTGCTGGCCTGCTGGTGGTTGCCAGGCGACCCTCCGAACGCCATCGAAACGAACCAGCCCGGATTCCGTGCCGAACCAGAAATACCCGTCGGGCGTCTGGGCCATCGCGTAGATATTCCCCAGGGAGAACCCGTTCCGGACCCTCCACGTGGTGCGCGCGTACTGGCTGATGTCCAGCGAGGGGTTCAGGGCAAATGAGCAAGTGCAGGCCCCCAGCAAAACACACAGGGAAATCGCGGCCATCCTCACTCTTTTCACGGTGAGTCTAAATCCTAACACAGCAATAGCATAGTCCAGAAACACTGATTCCAGGCCAGGCAAGAGGCTTGCAGTTGACGTGCTTGTGGTCCGCAGAGACGCCAGCTTCATTACCTGATCAGTCTACTGCCCGGATTGCGTCAGTGCCCAAATGGCGGCAAGCAGACCTTGCTTAGGCCGATTTGGATCGCTGATATGCAAGGACTTTTCATCGATTCACACTACTCACCTCTGGCATTCGGATTGCACATACAGATTGTCGATCTGAACTCAACTCGCTCTACGGTTACGCGCAAGGCGCGGAGAACTGATGAACATCTCGACGAATTCGCTCATCGACGTGTTGTTCGTAATTCTCACCTGCGAACTTCCGGTTACTGCAACCGACGTAATGGAAATCGAACCGATTAGGTGTGAGTTGCAAAGAAGAGGTGAAGACAAATACCAGAGCATCTGCACGGTCAACTAAGAGAAACGTTTGTAAGGTTCTGGAAGAACGCAAATGCCGGCCGTGCGCAAAGTATTGGAACGAGCATGTTAGCTGAGGAACTCCCGACAGATCTGGTCGGCACACGAAAATCAGACGTTGACGAAGTGAGGACATAGAAAAGATGACAGCACCTACTACAAAAGCCGAAGAATTGACGGGATCACTGAGCGCCAATGGTCCAGCACGATCGACGGTCACGGGAGCGCCCCTAAGCGCCGACGAACTGGACAAGATCGATGCCTACTGGCGTGCGTGCAATTACCTCGCTCTGGGCATGATCTATCTACAGGCCAATGCCTTGTTGCGAGAATCACTGAAGCCCGAACATATCAAGAGTCGGCTGCTTGGGCATTGGGGCTCGAGCCCCGGGCTTGCCTTCATCTATACCCACCTGAGCCGAGTAATCCGGAAGCATGACGCCGAAATGATCTTTCTCGCGGGTCCCGGCCATGGCGCTCCTGGAGTCTTGGCGCCAATCTATCTGGAGGGCACCTACAGCGAAATCTATCCAGAAAAAAGTCAGGACGAAAAAGGCCTGCGGGATTTCTTTAAGCAGTTCTCTTTCCCCGGCGGCATTGGCAGCCACTGCACGCCAGAGACTCCAGGGTCCATTCACGAAGGAGGCGAGCTGGGTTATGTCCTCTCGCATGCCTGCGGAGCCGCGTTCGACAATCCCGACCTGATCGTTGCGGCCGTGGTTGGCGACGGCGAAGCGGAAACAGGACCGTTAGCGACCTCGTGGCATATCAGCAAGTTTCTCAATCCGATTCGCGATGGGGCTGTACTTCCTATCCTTCACCTCAACGGATACAAGATCAACAATCCCACCTTGCTGGCGCGGATCACGCACGAGGAACTGGAGAATCTGCTGCGCGGGTACGGCTGGAATCCTTATTTCGTCGAAGGATCCGAGCACGACAGCATGCATCAGGCCATGGCCGCGACGCTGGAACGTTGTCATGCCGACATCAGGACACATCAGGCAGAGTGCCGGAGGACCGGCATCGCGACCCGCCCGCGCTGGCCGATGGTGGTGTTGCGGTCGCCAAAGGGTTGGGGAGCACCGGCGGAAGTGGACGGACATCGGATTGAAGCATTCTGGCGCTCGCACCAGGTGCCGCTGGCGGATGTCAAGACGAATCCGCAACGTCTGCGCATTCTGGAGAACTGGATGCGGTCGCTCAAACCGGAAGAACTCTTCGATGAATCTGGGAAGCTGCAACCCGAACTCGCTGAAATTGCGCCATCAGGGGTCCGCCGTATGAGCGCTAGTCCCCACGCCAATGGAGACCGCAGGAACAAGCTGCGTTTGCCCGACTTCCGCGATTACGCAATCAAGATCGATCGCCCCGGAAACACCGAAGTCGAGAACGTGCCGCCACTCGGCGGTTTCCTTCGGGACGTCATGAAATCGAACATGGACAGCTTTCGAGTTTTCGGGCCCGACGAGAACACGTCCAACAAACTGGATGCAATCTACCAGGTCTCAAAAAAGTTCTGGATTGCTGAACTGTTCCCAGAGGACAGCAATGGAACCGAACTGGATGCGGACGGACGCGTCATCGAAATGCTCAGCGAGCACACAATGGAAGGCATGCTCGAGGGCTACCTGCTTACCGGTCGCAATGGGTTTTTGTCGTCCTATGAGGCCTTCGTTCACGTAATCGACTCGATGTTCAATCAACATGCGAAATGGTTGTCGATCTGCAATCAACTATCGTGGCGCCGCAAGATCGCGTCTCTGAATATTCTCATTACGTCAACAGTATGGCGTCAGGACCATAACGGCTTTACACATCAGGATCCCGGGTTCCTCGACGTGGTACTCAACAAGAGTGCGGCGGTGACCCGTATCTATCTGCCACCGGACGCTAATTGTCTGTTGTCGGTTGCGGATCACTGCCTGCGGTCGGAAAACTATATCAACGTCATTGTCTCGGACAAGCAGCGACATCTGCAGTTCCTGGAAATTGACGCCGCTATCACTCATTGCACAAAGGGCATCGGTATCTGGAATTGGGCCAGTAATGATGAGGGTGATGAACCTGATGTTGTGTTTGCCGCGGCGGGTGATATCCCAACACAGGAAGCGCTGGCTGCGACCGCACTGCTCCGCGGACACTTTCCGGACCTGAAGATTCGATTTGTCAACGTTGTTGATTTGTTCAAGCTGCAACCCAGCGCCGAACATCCACATGGCTTGACGGATGCGGATTTCGATTCTCTCTTTACGACCGACAAGCCGATCATCTTCAACTTCCACGGCTATCCCTGGTTGATTCATCGCCTAGCCTACCGGCGCACCAATCACCGTAACCTGCATGTGCGTGGCTACAAAGAAAAAGGCAACATTAACACGCCGATGGAGTTGGCCATCAACAATCAGACCGACCGGTTTAGCCTTGCCATCGACGCGATTGACCGCATCCCAAAGCTGCAGCGGATCGGTGCGCATGCCAAGGAGGAATTCCGCGACAGTCAGATCGCATGCCGCCGCCATGCTTACGAGCAGGGGATTGACAGCCCGGAGATCGCCGGGTGGAAGTGGCCGTACGAGAAGAAATAGAGCGATGGACTTGTGCGGCCATATCCAGGGCAACAGAACCTGCAACGCCGGAGCTGGTTCAATCCCAGAAACCGGCTGCAGCTTTCCCGTAGGCGCCACGGTGGTAAGGGGCGGCGCCAACTTTTCTGTGTTCTCCCGCAGTGCGGACAGCATCGAACTTCTGCTCTTCGACCGGGTGGAAGACGCTCGTCCTTCTCGCGTGATCTCGATGGACCGATCGGTGAACCGCACCTACCACTATTGGCATGTATACGTCCCTGGTCTGCAGGCAGGCCAGATCTACGCCTTTCGCGCCTTCGGGCCGTTCGACCCGAATCGGGGTCTCAGGTTCGATCCGTCCAAGGTGCTCCTCGATCCGTATGGCCGGGCCATCAGTGTCCCCAGGAATTACAGCCGCGAGGCCGCCCGTCGGGAACGCGACAACGCCGCGACCGCAATGAAAAGCGTGCTTGCGGACCCACGCGCGTATGACTGGCAGGGAGACGCTCCTCTGAATCGGCCGTGGGCCCGGACGATTATTTACGAGATGCATGTGCGCGGGTTTACCGCACATCCCAGTTCCGGCCTGTCGGAATCGAAACGCGGTACATACGCTGGCCTTATCGAGAAGATTCCGTACCTTCAGGAACTCGGCGTCACGGCGGTCGAACTGCTTCCCGTCTTCCAGTTCGACCCGCAGGATGCGCCCCCGGGCCGAACAAACTTTTGGGGCTACTCGCCGGTTTCGTTCTTTGCGCCGCACCAGGCATACAGTTCCCGTCAGGACCCGCTTGCCGCGCTGGATGAATTTCGAGACATGGTGAAGGCGCTCCACCGAGCCGGCATCGAAGTAATTCTCGACGTCGTATTCAATCACACGGCGGAGGATGGACATGACGGACCGACTCAATGCTTCCGTGGTTTGGACAACCCGACTTACTACCTGCTGTGTGAAGACCCCTCGCGTTACGCGAATTTCACCGGCACAGGAAACACGCTCAATACGAACCATCCTGTCACAAGACGCATGATTGTTGACAGCCTGCGTTACTGGGTGACTGAAATGCACGTGGATGGGTTCCGGTTCGATCTTGCATCCGTTCTTGCCCGCGACTCGTCCGGAACTGTCATGTCGAATCCTCCGGTGCTCTGGGACATTGAGTCCGATCCCGCCCTGGCTGGCACCAAGATGATTGCGGAGGCGTGGGACGCGGCGGGACTTTATCAGGTGGGTAGCTTCGTGGGAGATAGCTGGAAGGAGTGGAACGACCACTTTCGTGATGACGTCCGCGACTTCTTCCGGGGTGCAAATGATTCAGTTGCGCGCATGGCCGACCGCCTACTCGGCAGTGCCAGCATCTATGCAAAGCGAGGGCGGGAAGCCGAGGAGAGCATCAACTTCGTGGCGTGCCACGATGGGTTCACTCTGAACGATGTCGTCACATACAATCACAAGCACAACCACGAAAACGGCGAGAACAACCGAGACGGCCACGAGGACAATCGGAGTTGGAACTCCGGCTGCGAAGGCCCTGCGGACGATCCGGAGATTGAGAAGCTACGCAATCGGCAGGTAAAGAACCTCTTCACCGCCACCATACTGTCCGTGGGAGTGCCCATGTTCGTAATGGGAGATGAGGTGCGCCGTAGCCAAAGGGGCAACAACAACGCGTATTGCCAGGACAATGATACGAGTTGGTTGGACTGGACCCTGCTTTCCCAACACGCGGACGTACACCGCTTCGTCAAGCTGCTCATCGAGCGGCGCGTCATACGGGATCTGGAACATGAGCACCGGCGTGTGAGCTTAGCTCAGGTACTCCGCGAATCGAAACGCGCGCTGCACGGGGTCGCCCTCAATCAACCAGACTGGTCGACGCCCTCGCACAGCTTCGCGATCAGCGGGGAATTAAAGAACGAGAGGCTGTTTGCCCACATAATGTTCAATGCGTATTGGGAGCCTCTGGACTTTGAACTCCCCGTTTTGGCGGACGGGCCCCGGAACTGGTGGCGATGGATCGACACAGCACTCGATCCGCCGCACGAGATTTGCGAATGGAATGGGGAAACGCATGTGCCGGAGACAACGTATCGCGTTGGCGCGCGTTCAGTGGTGGTGCTGATCGCGGGCGAGGGGGTGAATGGGCATGGCGCTCTATCGCCCAAACGGAAGGCGATTCGCGGTCTTTGCTGAGAACGGGTGCATCGTTCCTATCGCGGGATCGCGGCCACCATCGATTGACACCTTTAGGGGTAGTCGAGTTTGCTCGCTTCACCACAGAAGCCGCGGTAGATGTTGCCTGGAGATGTTACCTGTTACGTCATCCTCCTACCGTTCTTCGATGGAAACGACATGATTCGTTGCGCGGACGATAGCGTCGTGCACCTCCTGGGGCGCTTTTCGCAGGAGAAGGGCACAGTCCAGGATGGAATAGCGCTCAAGGACGCAGATCACAAAGGCCAGGCGATCGAGGTCGGGCAGAGTCAGAATCACGAGCGATTCCCGCAGTGCTTCCAGCGGCAGATCGCTGGGCTGCAAGTGAAATTCAAATCCTGATTCACCGAGGATGTCATTCGACGTCCCCCAAACCAACCGAATTGCATTCCGTATCACCATCCGGCGCGCCCAGGTGTGCACCCGATCTTTTGAAACTCTGCTCCGGAAAAAGCAGTCCCTCACGGCAAGGATGAAGCAGCACTCCGCTTTCTCAGCATTAGCTGTCAGCTGCAGCGATAATCTCGAAAGATCGGTGTTCTGTTTTGCGAAGAGCTGTTCGAAATCTTCGGGTGTCGCATAGAGACCCTTCTCGTTAGTATTGACACGATAACGTTTGTTCATTCCTCCTCCATCGAGCGCCTGACCAACTCCCAGGACCAGTTAGGAGATCGTTCGCGGTAGACTTGCGCCTGTTCAATCCATACGGCCACGAGTTGGTCCCGGTGAGTGAGTGGATTCGTGGCACTCGTTGATCGGCCCGTGTCCCTGTGAGACGCCGGATCAGTGCATACGTCGATCCAGTGCATAATCAGTTCCGGGATGTGAGGACGTCCGATTTCAGCGATGTTCAACATATGCTTTCTCCGCTGTGGTAATCGGAAGAACATTGGGACTGGCATGTTGCTCTTAACAAGTTATTGATTCGCCAACCAGCCAGACCCCAAATGCGAGATTGATCGATCAAAGACTTTCAAAGTGTGTTCTCCCGATCCCCTACGCACATACCTTGGGCAACCCGGATGCCAAAGCGCGAAGAGGCCTACGCTCTTTGCATCTCCGCGCGCAACTCTTCCACACTCTTGGTTATTCAGCGATTACCGCATGAGCGGCTGTCATTCCTAGCCAGATAGTGGCGTCGCGCAGAAAAGAAATGTGACCCACATTGACGCGACCGCGGCATGTGACGCAATAGCGGCACTCATTCCGCGTGTCCAGGCTCTCTGAGCCTCTTCATCTCGTTTTGTTTCAGCGGAGCGGCCAGCTGTCATTTTGGGCATCGAAGTGCAAATGGTAAGACGAGGCTAAGACTTCCCTGGATATGAGAAGGCAGGGCTGTCGACGTTGGCCGGGGGTGAGGATCATCTGGGAAAGCTCACGTGCTCCGGAATCCCAATATGGACGAAGTTTGGGTTGCCTGTAAATCCATGCTGAATCCTGTCTGGAAACACTCCGAATATGTGAAGGGGACTAAGATGAACTTCTGCTTTACTTCAAAACTCACCAGGGACGTAAGTCGCTCTCTCGCAGTTATCGGTGCTTCCGTTGGCCTGCTTGCCGGATGCAGTCGGGATCCGAAGATAGCAGCGGATCAGCCTGTCCCAGTTCAGCTAAGCAAACCTCACCGTCTTCATGAGGCGGCATCAGTCGCCGCGAGCGGCTCGGTGGAAGCCAATGTAACCGCACAGACGGCCTTCGAAATCGGCGGCCGGGTGGCGCACGTGTTCGTCGAAGAAGGACAGTTCGTAAAGCGGGGCCAGCCCCTGGCTGAGCTCGATTGTTCCGACTATCGCAACGCCTTTGAGGCAGCTTTCGGCCAGGCAGCGACTGCGGAGGCTAACGCACTGCAGGCGAAAAACGGAGTGCGAGCGCAGGAACTCGAGCAGTCGCGCGCGGATTTTGAGCGTGCACAGGACGAGTATCTGCGCCAGAAATATCTCTATGATCACCAGAGCCTCGCAGCCAACGATTATCACAAGTTTGAGACGGCTTACGTCGTCCAGAAGCAACGATACGATATGGCTCGAGAGGGTTACCGCAGTGAAGAGAAGGTAGCCACGCAGGGCCAGGCGCGGGCGGCAAGCGGCAACCTAAGCGAAGCGAAGAAGCGCCTGGGCGATTGTCAACTGCGCGCGCCCATCAGTGGCTTCGTCGGAATGAAAAAGGTCGATGTTGGCGATACGGTGTCAGTCGGCAATGCGGTCATTTCAGTACTCGACCTCGATCCGATCAAAGTACGCGTAGGAATCCCCGAAGCGGAAATCGGCATGGTGCACCAAGGCGCACACGCCCGCGTCACCATACCGTCACTAAACAATCAGCAATTCGAGGGTAAGGTTGATACCGTCGGATATTCGGCGGATTCCGTTTCGCGCACCTTCGCCACAAAGATTGCCGTTCCTAATCCTACGTACGTTCTGCGTGCAGGCATGATCAGCGAGTCGCGCGTCTACGATTCCACCATGATCGACGTGCTAACGGTTCCTGCCGTGGCAGTCATTCGAGATCTTCGCGGCCTTCCTTCTATCTACGTGTACGACGCTACCCGGCAGCGGGTCTTCGCTCGCCGTGTTGAGTTAGGCGATCTGGTCGGGGATGAAGTCGAGATCAAGAGCGGCTTGAAGTCGGATGAGCAGATTGTGGTTGGCGGTCAGCAGAATGTTCATGAAGGATCCCTGGTTCGCAATTCTGGAGGCGGCCGATGAATCCAGTACGTGCATCCCTGCGCTTCCCCCAGGTGACGCTTGTTCTCACCGCCATGCTTTTTGTGGTCGGCATTACTGAGTTCCTTACTATGCCGCGCCGTGAAGATCCGAAAATCACCATCCGTACTGGCTTGGTGATCGCGGAGTATCCCGGCGCCACCGCAGAAGAGGTCGAGAGCCAAGTTACCCACAAGATCGAAGAGCGCCTGTTCCGGTTTGAAGAAGTGCGTCGGGAAAAGACTTACTCCACTTCGCGCAATGGCCTGGTGATCATCAACGTCGAGTTGAACAAGTCGGTGAAGAACTCCGACCAGTTCTGGTCAAAGCTGCGCCTCGACATGGCGCAGTTGAAGCAGACTGACCTTCCCGCGGGAGTTCGTGGCCCTATCGTGGATTCCGACTTCGGCGATACAGTCGCGGCCCTCATCGCCGTCAAGGGTGGCCACTATGGATATCGTGAATTGAAGGACTATGCGCAACGTGTGGAAAGTGCGATCCGTACGATCCCCGCAGCGTCCAAAATCAAGCGCATTGGTGACCAGAAGGAGAGCATCGAGGTGACCGGCTCCTGGGAACGGATCTCGCAGTATGGAGTGGATCCGCAGAAAGTCGAAAAGGCTCTGCAAGGCCGTAACACCATCATGTACGGCGGCCGCGTAGAGAGCGGAGACAGCAAGCCTCTTATTGATGCTAATGGTCAGTTCCAGACCGAAGAGCAGATCCGGCAGATCATGGTGGATGTATCACCGACCGGGCAGCCAATCTATTTGGGCGATTTGGCCGATGTGAAGCGCGTCTATAAAGATCCGACCGAGTATGCGCGAATCGGTGGCGAACCAACCATCCTGCTCTCCGTCGAGATGCACGAGGGCAACAATATCGTAGAGTTCGGCAAGCAATTGCACGAGACTCTGGCGCGCGTGCAATCTACATTGCCGCCAGATGTGCAACTGGACTTCGTCGCCGACCAACCTCGCGTTGTCCATGAGCGCGTGCGGGACTTCACTCGTGAATTCGGGATTGCGATTATCTCCGTCATCCTCGTGACCATGTTGCTGCTGCCCATGCGGGTCGCGCTTGTCTCCGCGGTCGCGATCCCCGTCACGGTTTCAATTACTTTTGCAATGCTCAACGCAGCGGGAATTGAGCTCCACCAAGTGTCAATTGCCGGGCTGATCGTCGTTCTTGGCATGGTTGTCGACGACGCCATTGTGATCGCCGACAACTATGTCGAATTGCTGGATCACAAGGTTCCGATTGCAGATGCCTGCTGGCGATGCGCCAGTGAAATGGCGGTGCCGGTTCTTGCCGCGACCCTCACTATCATCGCGTCATTCTTGCCTTTGACGCTGCTAACCGGCGCATGCGGAGAGTTCATTCGCGCTCTGCCCATCGCCGTGGCAGTTGCATTGAGCGTGTCGTTCGTGGTCGCCATGATGTTGACACCACTCATCAACGGTTTCTTCATCAAGAAAGGACTGCATGACCCGTCCGCCGACCCAAAGCAGAAGAAGCCTACGGCCCTGGACCACATGCAGCGCTATTACAACAACATCATTGCCTGGGCGATGCACCACAGGAAGAAGGTGCTGTTGGCGGGGGTACTCAGTTTTGTAGCCGGGATCGGAATTCTGGCTCTTGTTCGCCAGCAGTTCTTCCCCCTAGCGGAACGCGACCAGTTTGTCATGGACGTGTGGCTGCCCGAAGGCACGCGCATCGAAGCCACGGACGCCGCGGTGCGGCGCATCGAAGCCGTTCTGCAGAAGAAGTCCGAAGTCCGCAGCTATACCAGCTTCCTGGGCGCCAGCTTTCCGCGTTTCTATTACAACGTCAACCCGGTGGCCCCGGCGTCCAATTACGCGCAGATTCTGGTCAACACGCACACCGTCAAGGGAACGCCGAAGCTTGTGGAGCAGCTACGCGAACAGTTGCCCTCCGTTGCTCCAGAAGCCAGGGTGTTCGTCAAGGAACTGCAGCAGGGCGATGTCATGGAGGCTCCCGTTGAGGTGCGCATCGTGGGAGACGACCTGGGCACGATACGGTCGATCGGCGATCAGGTCCAAAACATCCTCGATCACACGCCGGGCGCGATCTACGTGCACACCGATTGGCATGAAGACCAGATGCTGGCCGGAGTCGATCTGCACCAGGAGGTCGCCAATCGGCTGGGATTCACCAATACCACCATTGCAAACGAACTCGCCGGGAGTCTCGATGGCGATACCGTTTCAACCTTCTGGGAGGGCGATCGCGATGTGGACATCGATCTTCGTCTCGATCCGGCGCAGCGCCAGACGTTCCAGAATGTTTCGGATACTTACATGCTTTCACCGATAACTGGCGCCCGCGTTCCCGTCAGAGCGGTGGCTTCGCTTTCGCCGGAGTGGCATCCAGGAAGGATCGTGCGCCGCAACGGCGTGCGTACCATGACGGTGCGGGCCTTCCCCGCGCGCGGGCGGCTTGCCAGCCAAATTCTGGCCGATACCAAAAAGCAAATCAATCAACTCGAATTGCCGCCCGGATATCGCATCGAGTACGGCGGCGAAGCTGAACTCCAGCAAGAGACCTTCGTCGAGATGCGATCTGCGCTCGGAATCAGCATGGTGCTGATCTTCCTGATCCTGTTGCTCCAGTTCCGCACCCTGACCGATACGCTCATCGTCATGGCTGCGATCCCTCTGGCCTTACCCGGAGCTGCTTTGGGGCTGTTTATCACCCACAACCCCTTCGGCGTCACCGCCTTCATCGGCGTCATCAGCCTTGGGGGCCTGGTAGTGCGCAACTCGATCATCCTTGTCGACTACATTCATGAACGCATGAAGCATGGAGTGCCATTGGAGGAGGCAACTCTCGAAGCAGGCGAACGCAGGCTGCGCCCCATCTTTCTGACTACCATGGCAGCCGCTGTCGGCGTCACTCCCATGATCATCTCCGGCTCTACCATGTGGTCACCCCTGGCAAGCGTCATTGCCTTCGGTTTGCTCGGATCCATGTTCTTTACGCTGGTTGTCATCCCGGTGCTGTTCGTGGTGGTAAACATGAAGAAAGTCTCCAAACCCGCGGTTGCAGCGGCTGCAAGCATCGCTTTCCTGCTTGCTCTTGCGACTCCCAGCCAAGCGCAGCAACTCGGGGTCCCCAACGACCGCCTTCCGTCGTTGGGGTCGGCGCAGCGCTCCGTCAAGCTCGATGAGGCGCTGCAAATGGCCATGAAAAAGAACACCACGGTGCGAATAGCCGAACAGAAGACCAGGGAGGCCGATGCCAAAGTGGTTCAGGCTAAAGCGGACTACTTTCCCGTGGTTACGAATGAAACCAACGCGATTCATGTTGGAGAAACACAGGCTCTCACCATACCCGCAGGGTCCCTGGGAACGTACAGTAGCACTGGACCGATCCCGTCAACCAACGTAAAGCTTGCACAAGGCGAACAGAACTCTGTTTTGAGTCAGACGACACTCGTGCAGCCAATCAGCCAGATGTTCTTCAAGATTCATGCCAACGTAAGCGCGACTGAGGCTGAGGCGCGGATGGCGCACGAAGATCTCGATCGCGCGCGAAACGAAGTCTCGCTTAATGTTAAGAGGCTCTATTACCAGCTCCTATCAACACAGGAACGCAAGCATGCGGCCGAGCTGCGCATGCAGGCCGGAGAAGAGCACATGAAGGAGGACGAACATGCCAGCGAAAGCGGAGTCGTCCTGAGAGTCAAGGCGCTGGAAAGTGAAGCACAGGTTGCCGAAGCGCGGCACACGCTCGGCTCGCTCGAAGATCAGATCGCCGACTTGACCAATTCCTTCAACGACCTCGTCGGGCTGCCACTGCCAACCGACACCGAGCTCATCGAGCCGCCGGCTGAGCTATCTGAGATGGAAGTGGCTGCCGTCTCGCCCATTGCCGCTCTAGACTCGCTCCCTGCAGATCCAGAAGTCGAAGCGATGGCGCACAATCCAGAGTTTCTTTCCGCGCAGCAAGCCTTGAGCAGGGCGCATGCCGGCCTAAAGGCAGCAAAGGCAGAGTACATTCCGGACATCTCGATCGTCGCACAGCATGCTTATCAGAATGGTGTGCCGCTGCTGCCACAAAGCAATGGTGCCATAGGAGTGCGGGTGGATTGGACGATCTCGGAGTTCGGCAAGCGAATCGGGTTGGTTCGTGAGCGTAAAGCTCAGCTGGCCCAGGCTGAAGAGAATCTTCTCTCTACAGAGAGGAAGATTCGGATGGATGTCCAGTCTGAGACTCGCAAAGTTCATCGTTCCGAGTCCGGCCTCGAAGCCGCGCGGCAAGGCGTCGCCGCACGAACCGAACTGGTTCGCATCACCAATGACGAGGTCGTGGCGAAGACAGCTAACGAGACTGCACTCAAGGATGCGCAGGCCCAACTGGCCGATGCGAAGGCGCAACTCTTCGAAGCGGAGATGCAGCGGGTCGTCGCCCGCGCTGAGCTCGTGCGCACGGAAGGTCGCCAGTGAGTGCGATTCTTCAGTTCATTTTGAAGCATGGGTATTCGTTCCTGTTTGCTGCGTTATTTGCGCACCAACTAGGTTTGCCCATACCGGGGCCTCTCTTTCTGCTGGCAGCTGGGGCGCTCGCGGCGGCGGGGAAGCTGGGCTTCCTCGCTGTGATCGGTCTGACAATCATGGCCTGTGTTTCAGCGGACTGGCTATGGTACGAGTTGGGTCGTCAGGGTGGCGACAAGATCTTGCACTTCATGCATCGATTCACGCGCGATCCTGACTTCCACGACCGCAGAGCGAAGAGGGTTTTCGCCCGCCATGGGCTGCCTCTCTTACTGGTTGCCAAGTTTATTCCGGGCGTCGACGCGGTATCGCCGCCCTTGGCAGGAATCTCGCGCACCAGCAGAGTTCGGTTCCTCGCCTTCGATGCAGCGGGCGCCACTCTCTACGCATGCGTCTATGGCGGATTTGGATATGTCTTCAGCCATGACCTGGACCGCGCCGCTGCGTACCTGTCGCGTACGGGAACCATTTTGCTGGGTCTTGCATTCGTTGGAATTTGCATTTATTACACCGCCCACAAGTTGATTCAGCGGCTTCGCAGGGTCCGCGGGTCTCGAGTCGTGCGAATCACGCCAGCGATTGATTGTGGAGAGCCTGTTGTGATGCCCTGCGGCCTGATTGGAGAACAAGAACATGACAGATAACCTCATAGCGCGTGTGCAGACAATGCCAGATCCCGCTACCTTGATTAACACCCAATACGGATGCGGTCCAGTGCAGTTCGCCGGAACGAGCGAGGCACTGTATGAACGGCACCTGCTGTTCGACACTGGCGTCGACCTGTCATCGGCGACCATGCGTGATCGATTCGAAGCTCTCGCGCGATCAGTGCGAGACATTCTCTCGCAACGATGGCTCCTAACTGAGAGGACCTATGAGCAACAAAACTGCAAACGGCTCTATTACCTCTCGATGGAGTTCCTCATCGGCCGCTCGCTCTCAAACAATGTCGCAAACCTTCTGCTGAGCCAGCTTGCGACAGAGGTCCTCAAGGAAAAGAGACTCAATCTTCTCGAGATACTGGAAGAGGAGCCCGATGCAGGCCTGGGTAACGGCGGCCTCGGGCGTTTGGCGGCCTGCTTCATTGAATCCGCTGCCACTTTGCAACTCCCTGCTATGGGATATGGCCTGCGCTATGAGTACGGCATCTTCAAGCAATCAATCCGGAATGGATGGCAACAGGAATTGCCCGACAACTGGCTTCGTTCTCCTGATCCATGGGAGGTCGCTCGCCCCAACGAGAAGGTGGAGGTGAACCTGGGGTGCTCTTTCGAACTCAGCGGAGGCAGTCTGCGCCCAGTACCCGGTCGTCCGTCCACCTTGATTGGCATCCCATTTGATCGCCCGGTAATTGGCTACGGTGGATCCACCGTCAATACTCTCCGTCTCTGGGCCGCGGCCGCGCCGGACTACTTCAGGTTCGAGAATTTCTCTCATGGAGATTTCATAGAAGCGTTTGCGCAGACTCTTTCGGCTGAAACTCTGACGCGAGTTCTTTATCCGGATGATTCGCAGTTCATGGGCCAAGGCCTGCGCCTGCTGCAGGAATACTTTCTGGTCGCCTGCTCGCTCGCAGATGCGGTTCGTCGCTTTAGAAACCGAAACTCGGACTGGAGTCTGTTCGCAGATAAAGTCGCATTTCAGATGAACGACACGCACCCGGCGCTGGCCGTGCCGGAGCTCATGCGAATCCTCGTTGACCAGGAACACCTCGGATGGGATGACGCCTGGCGCATCACGCAGAACACGCTGGCGTATACCAACCACACCCTGTTACCAGAGGCGCTCGAAAAGTGGCCCGTCTCATGGCTCGAAGACATGTTGCCCCGGCAACTCGAGATCATCTATGAAATCAATCGCCGTTTCCTGAGTGATGTTCGAAGGCGATTCCCCGGCGATGACGACCGTGTCCGGCGCATGAGCCTTATCGAAGAGGGAGTCGGGAAGAAGGTGCGGATGGCCAGTCTTGCCGCTATCGGATCACACAGTACAAATGGAGTCGCCGAAATCCACTCGGATTTGCTGCGCAAGACGACCCTCAGAGATTTGGCTGAGATGCTTCCCGAGCGCTTCAACAACAAGACAAACGGAGTCACTCCCCGCCGTTGGCTGAAGCTCTGTAATCCCGCCCTCGCCGGAGTGATAACGGATGCGATTGGAGACGGATGGATCACCGATCTGGGTGAACTGCACAAGCTGAAAGCATTCACGGGCGACAGCGCATTCCGCGACGACTTCATGAACGCAAAACGAAATGCGAAGCGGCAGTTCTGCGAGTGGTATAGGCACTCGACTGGGCAGAGCCTCGATCCGGATGCAATCTTCGACTGCCAGGTTAAGCGTATCCACGAGTACAAACGCCAGCTACTGAACGCACTCAGGATTGTGGTGCTCTATAACAGGCTTCGACAAGATCCTTCTCTGGAAATGTATCCGCGCACATTCCTGTTCGCCGGAAAGGCTGCCCCCGCATATCGGTTGGCCAAACTGATTATCAAGTTTATCAACAATCTCGCTGGGACCATCGACGGTGATCCCGCAGTTCGCGGACGTCTCAAAGTCGTATTCCTGCCCGAGTACTGCGTCTCGGTTGCGGAACACTTGATCCCTGCCAGCGATATCTCAAACCAGATTTCGACGGCAGGCTATGAGGCCAGCGGCACTAGCAATATGAAGTTCATGATGAACGGCGCGTTGACCATCGGCACACGCGACGGCGCGACGATCGAGATGGCCGCAGAAGCCGGTGAGGAAAACTTCTTCCTTTTCGGGCTTACGGCAGAACAAGTGATGGGCAGCCGATCATGGTACAGCCCGGATAGGCATTATGAGCAAGAGCCCGAGACCCGCGAAGCCTTAGATCTGATCTTTACCGATTATTTCAGTCGCAATGAGCCGGGCGTCTTCGCGCCGTTGCACGAAACGTTGTTGATGAACGGCGACCACTATTTGCACCTCGCAGACCTCGCGTCTTACTTGGAGGCAGACGAGCGGCTTCGAGCTTTGTACGCCGACCCTGATGAGTGGGCGCGTAGAGCCATTCTGAATGTGGCCGGTTCCGGCAGATTCTCGAGCGACCGTACCATCACAGAGTACGCAACCGAAATCTGGAAGCTACGACCGTGTGCGATTCCCAAAAGAGCGTATTAGGCGGACTACAAACCACATCGATACAACCGGAAGGAATAGTAGTGAGACTTACAAAGCGCATGACAGCCTTGACGCCTTTTTTGTCGATGGTCACTCACTTCACCAGCTGGAACGAACGCCGGCGTCGAAGAAAAGCGAATGAAATGAGACTTGCGACGCTATTGAATCTCGTGTTGACGCTTCCCGTCACCACCGCACTCGTCTATAGCCAAGAGGTTCAC
>NZ_JBARMD010000222.1:0-17730 GCF_049802275.1 Occallatibacter sp.
TGAAGCTGAATGAAGCGGCGTTGAAATATGCGGTGATGCGGCAGGAAGCGAATGCGAATCACGACGTTTATCTCAGAGTTTCGCAGCAGGTGGAGGAGGCGAACCTCGCGGCTGGCAGCCATGGCACCGAACTCTCTGTCGTCGATTACGCACGCCAGCCGGTAAAACCGGTATCACCGGACTTCCTGGTTTATATGGCGATTATGTTATTTGCCTCCATGTGGACGGCAATGGCAGGAGTACTCATGCGTGAATCGCTCCGCTCAAAAGCGACACAGACGGCAATCCTGCTCTTACTCGTCGCTGCGATCGGCAGCTTAAGCCGTGCACAGGCGCCGACACCAAGCACATCGGGATTACCGACAGGCGTAGCGCGCATTCCGCAATCCGCCGAGACGAAGAATCATCCCAATGCGAAAGATGCCCCCGTGGTATGGGATTCTCCGCAGGGCGTAAACCAGGCGGGCGTGCCTCCAGGCGCGGCTGCTTCTGCGGGAGTGCTGATGGCCGCTCCGATTGGTCCGGGCGATTTGCTCGATATCTCCGAGGCGCACACGCCGGAGATACGCGCTTCGGTGCGCGTCTCGGAGTCGGGTGCGGTGACGGTGACTCTCGCCGGCGAAGTGCATATTGGCGGCATGGATGAGACAGCTGCCGCCCGCGCAATCAATGCCGCACTGATCGAACGCGGCATGCTGCTGCATCCACAGGTTACGGTTTTGGTGACAGCATACGCGGGACAGGATGTGTCGGTTTTGGGCGAAGTGACGAGGCCGGGAATCTACAGCTACACGGTGCATCACCGCCTGCTCGATCTGATTTCATCGGCCTCGGGTCTAAGCCCCAGTGCCGGTCGTCTCGTTGTGATTATCCATCGGGATGATCCCAAAACGATTCATCCCGTGGTGCTGGATCCCGCTGGCACAGATACGGCTGTCGATCACAATCCGGAGTTGCTGCCGGGTGACACGGTACAGGTAAGCCGTGCAGGCCTTGTATACGTCGTGGGAGATGTCATCCGGCCAGGTGGATTTCCGGTTGACCCTGCGCAAACAGCGACACTTGTACAGGTTTTGTCTCTCGCGTGGGGCCCCGGACAAAACGCAGCTCTGTCAAAGGCCATTCTCATTCGTGAGGAACCAGGTGGCCGTACTGTCACAAAGCTCGACCTGAAGCGGATGCTGCGCGGTCTCGATCCCGATATTCCTATCCGTGACCGAGACATCATCTTCGTTCCCGACTCGATGGCGAAAAACCTCTTCAACCGGACGATGGAGTCGGTAGTTCAGTCTGCGGTGGGCGTCAGCATTTATGCGGGCTTGGTCTACTCGCAGCGGTTCTAGCGGCATGCGGCGAATCGCGTGGGCCCTGCTGCTTATCTTCGTGTTTACCATCCCGTGGGAATACTCGCTGGATCTGGGTGCTCCGCTCGGCAACATCGCTCGCATTACCGGACTGCTTGTACTTGTGGCCGCGATTCCAGCCCTTCTCCAATCGGGAAAAATACGCAGGCCCGGACCTTTGCAATGGTTGACGCTGGCTCTCTATCTCTGGCTCTGCTGTTCCTTTTTCTGGACGACCGTGCCAGATACGACGCTGATGAAGCTTCGCGGCTATTTGCAGGAGATGATGATCGTCTGGCTGATCTGGGAGTTTGCTGAGAGTCACGACGATTTACGCAACCTGATGCGTGTTTGGCTCGCAGGTTCATGGGTTCTGGCAATCCTTACAATTGCAAACTATGTATCCAGTTATCCAGGCTCGGTGGATCAGGTTCGGTTCGCGGCCGTCGGCCAGGATCCAAATGATGTTGCACGCTTTCTCGATCTCGGGTTTCCGATTGCCGCCCTCCTCCTCAGCGGGTCAGAGAAATGGCCCGGCAAATTGCTGGGTGCCGGTTACTTTCCTCTAGGTTTTGCAGGCGTCTTGCTCACGGCCTCGCGAGGGGGATTTCTGGCTGCGCTTGCTGCTTTGTCCGGATGTGCAGTGCTCCTGTTTCGACGGTATCCGAAGCGCGTTTTGGGTGGATTGCTGGTACTGCCGGCTGTTGCCGGAGCAATCTGGATAGGATTACCGCGGGAGACATTAGAGCGCATCGGGTCTATCAGCGAGCAGTTGCAAAACGGAGATCTGAATCAGCGCGTCAACATATGGTCGGCGGGATGGCAAGCGTTTCTCAAGGCTCCTTTCTGTGGCCATGGTGCCGGTTCATTCGTCACCGCGGCAGCGCTGGCTCCGATCGACACTGCGCACAACACCGTCCTTTCGATTCTCGTTGAGGCCGGTCTCTGCGGTCTCGTAATCGCAACGGCAATTGTCGCCGTTTCAATGCGGTCGATATTGACCATGCGTGGGACGGTCCGCATTGCATTGATGACGCTAATGGCGGTGTGGATGATCTCGACTCTTGTTGGCACTGTGGGCGAGAGCCGGACGACATGGCTTCTGCTGGCGGTGATCGCGCTCATCCATCGTCTCACCAAACATGAACATGACGAATTGGAACCTGAATATTCCCGTCCAGTTCGAGGTGTCGAGTGGCGAATGGCCGAGCCGCTCCGATGAGTTCTGCTTCCATACCCGTTCCATCGACCATCAATCGCCGCATCCTCAACGCTGCTTCTGCGGTAGCTCTGGCCGCGCTGGTTGTTAAGCTTGCCGCCACGGTGAAGGAATTCGCTGTGGCGGGAATCTACGGGCGCAGCGACGAACTCGAGGCGTTTCTTATTGCGGCGTTGATTCCCGGACTCCTCATCAACATCGTTTCGGAATCGATGAACCAGGCCCTGATCCCCACGTTGGTGCGGGTCAGAACCTCAGAAGGTCGCGAGCGCGCTCAGCAACTGCTGTCCAATTCGTTGGTTGGCATCTGCCTTTTGCTGGTACTTGCATCGATAGGGATGGCGCTGTCGGCGCGATTCGTTTTCCCCTTGATCGGATCACATTTTGCGCCGGGCAAGTTAGATCTTGCCGTGCACCTCTTTTACGGATTACTGCCGGTGATCGTTCTCACCGGGATCGCATCGCTCTCCACCGCTGTTCTCGGTACTGCAGGAAGTTTCGCATTGCCCGCACTCGCACCCATTGTCACACCGCTGGCAATCATGGTGGCCGTTCCCCTCTTTGCGAGCAGGTTCGGAATTTGGACCATGGTGTACGCGACAGTTGCCGGAGCCCTGCTGCACGCAATCTGGACCGGAACCATGATGAATGCCTGCGGCTATCGACTCACGCTGCGATGGTATGGAATGTGCGAAGCCACCTGGGAAGTCGCGCGACAGTACGGGCCGGTATTTCTAAGCGGGCTGGTGGCATCCGGTGGACTTCTCGTCGATCAGTCCATGGCCGCGATGCTTCCGGCGGGAAGTGTCTCCGCACTGGCGTATGCAGGCCGTTTCGTGAGTGTGGCGCTGGCGATGCTGGGCGGAGCCTTTTCCTCTGCTGTAACTCCGTTCTTTTCGGAACTGGCGGCGCACGGAGACTGGAGCGCATGTCGGCGAACACTACGCACCTGGGCCCTGTGGTCGGCGTGTATCGCAACGATTGTTGCTGCCGCGATCATATTCGGAGCGCGGGTACTCGTACGCGTGACCTTCGAGCATGGCGTGTTCGGGCCGCGCGACACCTCCGCGGTTTCGTCTGTCCTGGTCATGTACGCTCTGCAGATTCCGTTTTTCGTCTGCAGCCGCGTCTACTATCGGTTCCTGGTGGCAATGCGCCGCACCGATCTTGTCTTCTATTGCGGGCTGTTGAATCTTGCATTGGACGTTGTTCTGAACTTGCTGCTGATGCGGCGGTTCGGGGTTGCCGGCATCGCGCTGGCAACATCGCTTTGGAGCGCAAGTACGCTTGTCTTTCTCGGCTATTGGAGTTGGAGAGTGCTCCCCAAAGATGACGCTGACTTTCCAAATCGCGAAGGTTGAGGATTGTTTTCCAGCCGGCACTGGTAAAGATTCTCCCATAGGTCAAGTACTGCCTCCAGACTGAACCTATCCCGCACTGACTTGTGTTGCTCTCTACCGAAGTCGTCCCGTTCGAGGTCGGTGAGGCACATCATCGCTTCCATCGCCGCCGCGAGCGCACCCGCATCTCCACAGGGAACGGCTCGATCCCGCTGAGCTTCCGGAAGCACTTCACGTGCACCCGCGATGTCTGTGATTACGGCCGGCAGCCGGCACGCGCCCGCTTCCAGCAAAGCGATCGGCAATCCTTCCCATCGCGAACAGAGAACAAAACCGTCCGCCGCACGCATCCAGGGCAACACGTCGGTTTGGAATCCGGGAAGCTGCACGCGGTCGCTCAAGCCGAGATCCTGCACGAGTGAGCTTAGCTGTTCCTTAAGACGACCATCCCCGGCAATCACTAATCGGGCCTTTGGAGATAGGTGTGCGAAAGCCTGCAAGAGACTCGCGTGATCCTTGACGGGATCGAGCCTTCCCACAGACAGCCAGAGAAACTCATTCGTCAATCGAAGTTGAGCGCGCATCGCTTTGCGGACCTCATCATCGCGCTTCCAACGATACAGATCTACACCATTGGGAATGATCGCGAGTCGCCCTTCGTTCACCATTCCTGAATGCAGCCATGGATCGGCAGCTGTCCGGCTGACGGCGGTTACGACGTCAGGCAGCGCGGTGCTGGCGGTATATCCAAGCCAGCGGAGAACGCCGCCAGGAGCCGGCGAATGAATCGTGTCAATCACGACTCGAACTGGTGCTGCGAGCCGTGACCAGCGTGCCAGCAATGATGCATGAGGCAAGTGCGCGTGGACGATGTCGGGACAATTTTGCTTGATCCAGAGGTGAAGCCGAATCCACCCGCGAGGATCCGCGAGGCCCTTACGCATTTCAAGACTGCGGAAGGCGATTCCCGCTGTTTCCAGCCTCTGCGCTACATCGCTTCCGGATCCCGCAAGGGCGATAATACTTACCTTCCAGCCTCTCCGGGCCATTCCCGTTGCCAGCAAAAGGACTTGCTGCTCTGCCCCGCCAATGCGATCGAGGGTCGGAATTACATAGGAGACGTGCTTCACGTTGCGCTTTCCTGCAGGGCACAGTCGATCACATCTTCATAAGCAGGGATCGCATTCGTCAGATCGAACGGCTCGATCCATGAGTGCTGAAACCGCTGTCCTGAGTGGATTGAGGAGAGGGCCGCGCACAGAGCATTTTCAAGGGCTTTTGCGGCGATCTCGCTTGCCAGCCAGACCCCCGGTTGCGTGGCTAAAAGCTCCCCCAGACCTGGCGATGAGGGCACTGCGGCGATGGGAAGTCCTGCAGCCGCAGCCTCAAGCAACGCATTGGGCATTCCCTCGTGACGCGATGAGAGAACAAACAGAGATGCGCCGCGGAAGTGAGAAGCTGGTTCAGCAACGTTGCCCAGGAATTTCACTCGCTCTTCGATTCCAATCTTTTCACATTGCGCCCGGAGAGCGGACTCGCACGAACCCACGCCGGCGATTTCAAGATCCGCATCGGGAAAACTGCGAAGTACTCCTGCGAAGGCTTCGAGGAGCAGGTCAATCCCTTTTTCCCTTGCCAATCTTGCAATCGCCAAGAGATGTGGACCGGGCGATGTGAGTACGTCTTTTGCTCCAGTGGCGGCCTCGCGTATTCCCCGAACGTCGACAGGATTTGGCAGAACGGTTAGTTTTGCGCTGTCGACGCCAAGCTCAGTTTGGAGTTCCTCTGCCATTGAGCGCGTCTGGCAAATCACCCTGTCAGCGTGTTTGTATACGGCGGCGTAGATCCTGCGCGCGAGCCCCGGATTCCGCCAGGTCGCAAGCGTGGCTGAGAGCGCGCCATTCTGACGCACGAAGACACGCGTACGAGCCGGGAAGAGAGGCCGGAGTGCGAGCACGAGCAGGTTGAGGTGAGCCATTCCCGACAAAATCACTGCCGGACGCAACCGCCAAACCAGTCGCAGAAGTCTCCAGGCGCCGAAGCGAACTCGGCCAGCACCTAGAGTGTGGATCACATTCGATGGAAGGGGATCCTCTGGTGCCTGGACCGACGCCGTCATCAACCCCAGGTGCAATTCGTACTTTTTAGCACTTAGATATTGCATGAGAGTGGCGGCAATGTGTTCCGCACCTCCGCCGCCAAGGTGCGGAATGAGCAAAAGCACCTTCGCACGTCGCGCAGAAGCCATAGCTACCCAGGCTGCAGGGTAGCGGACACCAAGGCGTCGCAGAAGTGACCTGTCTCACAAACGAAAGTGAAGCAAAATGATACAGTTTCGCTGAATTCAAGAAAGCGCCCCGGCGGCCGCATACTCTTTCATCTCCATCTTCTAAGGCTCCGGCGAAGGTCTGCTCGAAGATGCTCGATGCGGAATCCTCAAGAGCGGGCGAAGAAACTCGCGATCCTTCGAGGCAGCCACATATCCTTCTAGGCGTAACGAGCGCTCAGACCTGCCTTGTGCTCACAAGCAGGGTCCGAGCTCTGAGAGAAGCGGGCTTTCGCGTATCCCTGCTTTCTGCGCCGGGAGAGTTACTTGAAGGAATTGCTCAAAGCGAGCATGTCGGTGCCTACGCCATTCCCATGGAACGTGGCCTCTCGCCATTTGCTGACGTTGTCGCCTTCGTCCGCATATTCCGTTTGCTAACCCGGCTCTCGCCGGAGATTGTCGAGTTCAGCACTCCAAAGGCCGGGCTCCTGGGAAGTGTGGCAGCCTGCCTGTGTCGGATACCAACCAGGATTTACCTGCTGAGAGGCCTCAAACTAGAAACGGCACGGGGATTGAAGCGGTGGCTGTTGCTATCGGCGGAACGCATTGCCTCGTCTTGCGCGCATACGGTGCTATGCAACAGCCGGAGTCTGCGCGCACGAGCGCTGGCCCTGGGAATCGCTCCGGCTTCGAAACTTGTTGTCCTGGGAGAGGGGAGTAGTAACGGTGTGGACCTTTCGCGATTCGCACCTGGGCCGTCGTTAGCTCGCCAAAAACTGGGGATCCCGCGCGAGGCTCGGGTCATTGGTTTCGTCGGTCGGCTGACCGCGGATAAGGGGCTTCCTGAATTGCTCGAAGCGTTTGCCGCGATTCTTGGCCGTGAACCGCGCGCATATTTGTTGCTGGTGGGTTGGTTTGACGCTGCTGAGGATGCATTGGATGTCGGGATGAGAGCGCGGATCGAGGGCCACCCCCGAATTATCTGCACGGGCTTCGTGGCGGACACGGCTCCGTACTACAGTGCAATGGATCTGATGGTTTTGCCGTCCTGGCGAGAGGGTTTTCCCAATGCGGTCCTCGAGGCTGCGGCTTCCGGCGTTCCCGTTATAGCGACGCATTGCACGGGCTCACGAGACGCGGTGATTCCGGAAGTGACGGGGCTGCTCGTTCCACCGGGCTATCCAGATGCGATTTGCGAGGCCGTGGTCGGGTTGTTGCGCGCCCCGGATCGGTGCAGGCGCATGTCGGCGGCCGCGCGCAGATGGGTGGCAGAAACCTACGAGGATCGAAAGGTTCTTGGAATGGCTATTGATTTCTATCTGAACCTGTTCAGGCGTCCCGGTGCGGCTGAGATTGAAACGGAAACAAAGCAGCCTGACCCAGTTACTGGTTTGCCTGTGTCGCTGTAACTTCTGCCGGTACAGGAGCCGCGGGAGGGGCTTGCAGGGTGTGCGCTCCAGCTTCAGTCGCGTGCAGTATATCCCCTGGCGCAATTCCGAGGACGAGAGTGGCGCCGACGGCGAACAGGAGCGCCGCACCGACGGCAATTCCCATCGACATGATCGGCGATCGGACTTCCGCGGCCTCATCATCGGGGCTCTGCGCAGCGGCAAAGGCGAACCGCAGATAGTATGCCGCCGCCAGGCCCGAGTTCAGCAATCCAATGATGGCAAGTACGATCGCTCCTCCACCCACAGCGGCGGAAAAGGAGTAGAACTTGCCGAAGAATCCACCCGTGAATGGGATGCCGACGAGAGACACGAGGAAGAAAATCAACAGGCTGCCGAGCAGCGGCGAACGATAGATCAGTCCTTTATAGTCCTCGATCAGCGGTCTTTCGTCGTTATAGCCGCCTGCAAGCGTGACCACGGCGAAGATTCCCACGTTCATCGCGGCATAAGCGGCGGTGTAGAAACTGGCTGCCGCAATGCCACTGGTTCCGAACGCCGCAAAGGCGGCAAGCAGGTAGCCGGCGTGCGCGATAGAGGAATAGGCCAGCATCCGCTTAACGTTCTGCTGTCGTAGCGCGGCAAGATTTCCGATGGTCATGGAGAGAACAGCGACGAGCCAGAGAACCGGGGACCAGACCGCCCGAAGCGTCGGAAACATTTCGTACACGATGCGCAGCAAGAATGCGAATGCTGCCGCCTTGGGTGCCGTCGACATGAGCGCTACAACCGGCGAGGGCGCGCCTTCATAAACGTCTGGCGTCCAAACATGGAACGGAGCAGCGGATACCTTGAACAAAATTCCGACCAGCATCAGTGCCAGGGCCGCGTGCACAAATCCCTGATTTTGGGCAGTTGAGGCACTACGTGCGATTTCGTATACGGAGGTCGTTCCGGTCGCACCGAAGGCCATCGCAATTCCGTAGAGGAGAAATGCAGTGGCAAACGATCCAAGCAGAAAGTACTTGATAGCGGATTCAGGTCCGCGGCCAGTCTGCTTGCGATAGCCCGCGAGAATGTAAGTGGAGATTGAGGAGATCTCCAGGGCAATGAAGACGACCAGCAACTCGACGGCGCCGGTCATCAGGCACATGCCGACCGCGCCAAATGTGATGAGCGCGTAATACTCGCCCTGGTGATGGCTGTCCCCGGGTAGCGTATCGAGCGAGAGAAGCAACGTGACAAGGACGATCCCGCAGATCAGCACGTGGAAGAACACGGTAAACGGGCTGGTCTCGACTGTCTCTGAAAAGCCGGTACCGGCAGGCAGAGAAAGCTGCCAGAGGCTCGCCCATAAAGCAACGGTTGTGCCAATTGCAGCAACCCATCCCAGAGGACGCCGTGGCCGTGCAGGTGCGAGCGACGCATCTGCGAGCATGACCAGCACTCCGGTGATGGTGAGAATCACCTCGGGAAGGATGCGGTATATGTCAGGAACTGAATTCACCGCTGAACCTCCCCATCATTCGCGCCTTGAGTTACAGCAGGCTGCCCCAGCATTTCAATCGATCGCGATTGTTGAAGCATGATCGGTTTGGGTGCCATCTCGATGGTGTGCAGCCAGAAATTTGGAGAAACACCCATTACCAGCATCAATATGGCCAGAGGCCAAAGCACCAACTGTTCGCCAAGCCGCAGGTCCGGTGCGCCTGTGAGCGCCATCTTGCTTTCCGGGCCGTAGAAGATTCGCTGTACCACCCACAACATATACGCGGCACTGAGGATCACACCCAGCGTCGCAACAACGGCCCAGCGTTGGCTTACACCTGCAAACGTGCTCGACAGGATCAGGAATTCACCGACGAATCCATTCAAGAGCGGCAGGCCAATCATGGCGAGGGACACGATCACAAAAAGGGTTGCAAGCCGCGGAGTCCGCTTTGCCAGGCCGCCATAGGATGCGATCTGCGATGTTGCATAACGAAGTTCGAGAGCACCAAACAATACGAACAGAGCTGCATCAATCAGTTCATTGTTGAGGATCTGATAGGTCGCGCCGGTCCAGCCGGTGAAGGTGAATCCATAGACGCCGAGCGTGATCAGGCTGAGGTGACTGAGCGCAGCAAATGCGAGGAATCGCCAGAAGTCGCGCTGTACAAGGGCAAGGCACGCACCGTACAAGATACCGATGACCGCCAGCGTGACCATCAAGGGCGCGATGGCTTTTGACTGGACAGGGAAGAGGCCGACATGGAAGCGGAGCATCGAATAGAGGCCCAGCTTACCCGCAACGACCATGGCCATTGCGACAGGCGCTTCTCCGAAAGTATCGGCAAGCCAGCCGTGCAGCGGGAAGACAGGCACCTTAACAGCGAACGCGAACAGGAATGCCAGGGCAACCCAGAAGAGCGCGCCTGCCGGTACGACACCAGCGGCGATGTTTAATTGCAATTCACTGAAGTTGAATGTGCCGGTTCGGGCATACAGGTAAAGAATCGCGACAAGCAGCGGGGCCGAAGGAATAAAGGTGAAGAGGAAGAACTTGATCGCCGCTCGCGAGCCTTCCTTGCGGCCGTACATCGCAATCAGGATCGCCATGGGAACCAGCGACAGTTCCCAGAAGCCGTAGTAGAGCATCAGGTCAAGCGAGATAAAGACACCATACATCGCCGTCTGTTGCAGGAGAAAGAGCGAATAGAAAACCTTCTGCCGGCGATTGATTGAGTTCCAGCTTGCCAGCACGCCAACAGGACCAAGCAGCCCGACGAGGACAGTCAGCCACATGCTGAGCCCGTCGACACCAACGTGATAGTAGATTGCTGGATTCTCAATCCATTGCCGATTGACGACAAACTGAAAATCGGACTGATGCACAAAATGCGCCGGAAGATGAAGAGTGAGGCCAAAGGTGGCCAATGTTGTCAGCAGCGCAAGCCACGCGGACAGCTTCCCGCGATCGGGCAGCAGCGCGACCAGCACCGCCCCAGCCAATGGCGCCAGGAGAATCAACGTGAGTATCGAGCTATCCATCGCTGTCATCTCCTAGTGCCCCGCTCCCAATATGCCGATTCCAGTTGCGCCGAACACATAAGGCGCAAGCGCAAACACAAGCAAAACCGCCGCCCCCAGAGCCAGCCATGCCGCGTAGGAACGCAGATTGCCGGATTGCCAGCGTTGCACTATTGCGCCGCCCAGCGTGGCAATGCCGGCCAGAAGCCAAGCCGCGCCGCCGAGGATTGCTACATCGACAACCCACTCAAGCAGGTACTTCGACAGTGCCAGCAGAGGCTTGACGATAAAGTGGCTGTAAATCTGGTCCACGTAAAACTTGTTTGCCAGGAGTTTGTAGGCGGCCGGGAATGAGGCGGCAAGGCGCCTGGGGGTTTCAGGCTTGCGACGGTAAAAATAATCGGCGATATACCAGCCGATCAGCGCCACGGCTACTGCTAGCGCGCTAAGCAAGTACTCGAGCCCGGTTGTCCCTCCCTCGGGAAGTGGACCGTCGGAAGGGCTGAGATCTGCGGCGAAACGATGGATGCCTGACCATCCGCCTGCGAGCGACAGCAGGGCCAAAATGACCAGCGGGCCAAGCATGGTCCAAGGGCTTTCGTGAGGATGAGCCTCAGGGTTACGCGATTCGCCTAGGAAAGCGAGATACCACAACCGGAAGATATAGAAAGACGTGAGCAATGCTGCGACAAGTCCCACAAACCAGAGCGTCTTGCCAAAGCCGCCCTGAAGAAAGTCCTCGTATAAGATAGCGTCCTTTGAAAAGAAACCCGAAAAAGGAGGTATTCCCGTGATTGCAAGGACCGGAGCGGTCATCGCCAAAAAGGTGATCGGGATCTTCTTGCGGAGGCCGCCCATTTTGCGCAGGTCCTGCTCCCCGCCCAGCGCGTGGATCACCGAACCCGCACCGAGAAAGAAGAGCGCCTTGAAAAACGCATGAGTCATCAGGTGGAAGATGGCCGTGGAATATGCCGCGACGCCGCACCCAAGGAACATGTAGCCGAGCTGCGAAATGGTGGAGTAGGCGAGGACGCGCTTGATGTCGTTCTGGACCAGCGCAATCAGTGCTGCGAAGACTGCGGTTGCGGCTCCAACGATCGCAATCACGTCGAGCGCGAACGGCGAGCGGTCAAACAGGAAGTGCATCCGGACGACCATGTAAACGCCAGCCGTGACCATGGTTGCCGCATGAATGAGAGCGGATACCGGCGTGGGGCCTTCCATGGCGTCGGGCAGCCAGACGTAGAGCGGAAGCTGCGCGCTTTTTCCTGTTGCGCCCATGAAGAGACAGAGCGCAATGGCGGTCAGGACGCCGCCAGTCCATGATGGACTTGCGGCTAACTTCGCCGCGATTTCGCTGAAGGTAAGCGTGCCGAAGTTGGCCAGCAGCAGAAACAGCCCGATGAGGAAGCCGAAGTCGCCGATGCGGTTAACGACGAATGCTTTTTTGCCGGCGTCGGCGGCAGATGTCTTCTGGAACCAGAAGCCGATAAGGAGATACGAGGCGAGGCCAACGCCCTCCCAGCCGACAAAGAGCAACAGACCGTTTCCGGCGAGTACGAGAACCGTCATGAAGAACATGAACAAGTTCAAGTACGAGAAATAGCGCGCGTACCCCTCGTCCTCGTGCATGTAGCCGACGGAGTAGATGTGGATCAGGAAACCAACGCCGGTGACGACAAGGAGCATGACCAGCGAAAGCTGGTCGAGCACAAAGCTGAAATCGATGTGCAGTGATCCTGCGTTGATCCATTGGCCATAGGTTTCAACGTGTGGCAGGACGTTCGGCTGAAATGAGAATGCGAGGGCGCCCAGCACAACCAGCAACGATCCCAAAGGCGCCAGCAGCGCAATCGCTGTAACGATCGGTTTCGGCAATCGACTTCCGAGCAGCCCATTCAACAGAAAACCAGCGAATGGCAGCAGCGGGATCAACCAGAGATGGAGGTTTTCGTTCATAGTTTCATCAGGTCGATCCGGTCGACCGATAGCGTAGCGCGGGCGCGAAAAACAGCAATAATGATGGCGAGTCCCACAGCTGCCTCAGCGGCAGCCACCACCATCACGAAAAAGACGAAGATCTGCCCCTTCACCTGGTGCCACTCGTGGGCAAATGTCACGAACGAAAGATTGACCGCGTTGAGCATCAGCTCAATCGACATGAATACGGTAATCAGGTTGCGCTTGATCAGAAACCCGACAACCCCGAGGCAAAACAGTATCGCACTCAAGAGCAGATACCATGCGATGGGCACTTCCTGCTGAACCAAATGCAATGAGCTCACTTGGTGTCCACCTTTTCTCCATCGCCTTGCCGCGCCAAAGCGACGGAACCAAGGATGGCCACGAGAATCAAAACGGAAGTGACTTCGAATGGCAGCAGGAGCTTTGTGAAGAGCACAGCGCTCAGATCAGCGGTGCTGGTGATGTGGTCTTCTATGGCTGCATTGCCCAGGCCCTGGGCGCGGAGAATGGTTGTCGCAATCACCGCCAGGATCGCCACTACCGCGGGAAAACCCACGGTTAGCGCGGCGCGGCTGCCGAGGGTGCGCTCTTCGCGACCCGCATTCAGCAGCATGACGACAAACGTGAACAACACCATGATGGCGCCGGCGTAGACGATGACTTGCGCTGCCGCGAGAAATTCTGCGCCGAGTAACAGGTAAAGCACCGCCAGCGAAGTCATCACCACAATCAGCGAGAGCGCGCTGTTGATGGGGTGCTTCTGCAGCAGGAGATTGACGGCTCCGGTCAGGCAGAGTGCGGCAAACACGATAAACAGAATCAGGTGCATCGTTCCGTCACTTACGGGCGAGTGCCGGTTGTTTGTTCCGGCAGGTTGAGGGGAGGAACCGTGCGAGCAGGCCGTTCCTGCTGCTTGAAATCCCTTCCGATTCTAACTGAGCGCACCCTCAAAAAACGGTGATCGATGAGCAGCGCGCTGCATTCGATCACGCCATTGCTCGGTGCGCACTCAGCGATAGGCGAGCCAGAGGCTTGTGCCTACGATGTTGAGGATGGCCAGAGGCATCAGCCAGCGCCATCCATAGTTCATAAGCTGGTCATAGCGGAAGCGGGGCAGTGTGCCACGCACCCAGACATACAGAAACAGAAAACTGAAAACTTTCAGAACGAACCAGAAGATGGGGAGGAATGCACGAAGGATGAAATTGTTGGGCGTCGGCAGCAGATTGCCGAACGGGCTTGTCCACCCGCCCAGGAATAGCAGCGTAGCTACGCAACCCACCATGATCATGTTGCCGTATTCGGCCATGAAGAACATGGCGAACTTCATTGAACTGTACTCAGTGTGGTAGCCGGCAGTGAGTTCGCTTTCGGCCTCAGGCAAATCGAAGGGGGAGCGATTGGTTTCAGCGTAAGCGGCCATCAGGTAGATAAAGAATGCGACGAATTGAAATCCGCCAAAGAGATTCCAGCTCAGCATGCCGTGATTCGACTGGCTTTTTACAATCACGTCCAGGTTTAGCGAACCGGCACGCATTACTACACCAACAAGTGAAAGCCCGAGCGCAAGTTCGTAGCTTACTAACTGAGCCGATGAGCGCAATGAACCGAGCAGGGAATATTTGTTGTTGGAGGACCATCCTGCTAGCGCGATGCCGTATACGCCGATTGACGTGATGCCGAGGATGACAAGCAGGCCGATGTTCACGTCGGCAATCTGGAAGAAACGAAAATTGCCCGGCCCAACCATGTCAGGGTCGCCGAAAGGCACGACGCCTATGGAAATGAGAGCACAACTCAGGGCAATGATTGGGGCCAGCAGATAGAGCGGCCGGTAGACGCCGGATGGAATGATGTCTTCTTTGAGAAAGGATTTCGCACCGTCGACAAGGGGCTGAAGCAACCCGAACGGCCCCACGCGGTTAGGCCCCCAGCGATTTTGTATGCGACCAACGAGCTTGCGTTCCAACAGAACCGTGTAAGCGACGCCCATCAACAGTACAACCGTCACCACCACGACCTTGAGCAAGCTCCAGAACAAAAACTGCCAAATCGTCACGTGCCTCAAGCCTTTCTCGACTTCAGTCTGCTGCCGCCACTGCCACTTCTGCTGCCTGGTGTTGCTCCAGATCTTTGAGTCCGTTGCTATATCGCCCCAGCGTTCCGGAGGTAAACAATCCATTATGGGCCGGACGCACCAGATCGGATTGCGTTGAGGTGAGAGCAGAAACCGGAACGAACCCAGGCTCTGTGCGCACGTCGTTTCCGCCGAACAAGTTCAGCCGATCTAACTTGTAACCCGGCACCAGGCGCTCGATCTCGTCGAGGAGGGCCAGCGGATCAAATGGACTAAGTTTTGGCTCAAGTCCATTCGACGCAAGCCACACTGCATGGCGGTCCGCCTCACCCGACTGCGCGCCACGGGACTGCCCAAGGTCCGCGGTCACACCACCTTTACCGAAGGGCACGAGCGCCTTTACCTGTGCACCCATGCTCTCCGCGAGGCGCACCAGGATTTCGAAGTCCGGCTTGACGCCAGCGCGATCCGCGGCTTTCCTTGTCATCTGCAGATCGCCGAAAGTGTTTGTCACCGTGCCGGTCTTTTCGTAGAGACTGGCCGCAGGGAAAACCACGTCGGCAGCCGCGGCCGTTTCGGTCAGGAAAATATCGAGTGCGATGACAAAGGTGCCATTCAATCCCTTTGCATCGAAGTTACCTTCGGCCAACGGGTTCGCGCCTACAACAATCAGTGCTTCAAGTTCGCCGTTCGCGGCCGCTGTAAACATCTCAGGCTGTGTCTTGCCCGGCGTGTTCGGCATTCCCGCGTATTCCTGATTGAATGCTCCGGCGGCGCTTACAGGTGTGTAACCGGGGAGGAGATCGGGCAACAGGCCCATATCTGCGGCGCCGCGCGAGTTGGAGTAGTCCCCAAGATAAGCGAAGCGAACGTTTCCGCGTTCGAACCCCCACTTCACAAGCTCGGCGACCGCGGATCCGCGATATTCCTCGCCGAAGATGACCAGCAGCTTTTCCTCGCCGAGCAGTGCTTCGCGGAACGCCGCATTGTTGATCGTTGCGTCGCTGCCGCCGAGGTAGGCGGCCAATGCTGAATACCCGCCGCTCGGCAAACGCAAAGCAGCCTTGGCTTGCCGCTCCAGCTTGATTTGCTTCTCGTTTGCAACGTAGAGGCGCGCGCGGTTCAGGCGCACATCGGTTCGGATATTCCAAGCCAGAAGCGGATGCTCGTTGGTAGGATCGCCGCCGATCAACAGAAGCGCTGGAGCGCTCGCAATATCGCGCAGGCTTGCGGCCTTTTCTGGGTGCCCGGCCAATGCCCGCGCGAACGCAACGTAGTCCGTCGTTCGCGCGTGATCAATATTGTTCGTCTTGAGAACGGTGCGTGCGAACTTCTGCAACAGATAATTCTCTTCGTTGGTTGTATGGTTCGAGCCAATAACGCCGATAGAACCACCGCCCTTGCTGTCTCGAATTTCCTTGAGCTTTGCACCCGCCAGGCGAAACGCCTGCTCCCAGCTTGCGGGTTCAAGTTTGCCCTGCGCATTGCGCACGAGCGGTGTGGTTAATCTATCGGCGCTCTCGACGAAATCGAACCCGAATCGGCCTTTGGCGCAAAGGAAATCGCCGTTGATGCCGCTCTTGTCGCGATTATCGGCGCGCACAATTTCCGAACCGTCATTCGCTTGCCGGATTCCCAGCGTCACTTTGCATCCGTCGCCGCAATGCGTGCACACGGCCGAGACGTGGTTCATCTCCCATGGCCGGGTTTTGTAACGATAGCTGCCGCTGGTGAGCGCGCCCACCGGACACACGTCGATGCACATGCCGCACTGCTCGCAATCGAGGCGCTCTTCCTGGTTAGGCGCAATTGTTGAGCTGACGCCGCGATTCTGAATTCCAAGTGCCCACACATCCATGCCTTCGCCGCACATGCGGGTGCATCGATAGCAGAGAATGCATCGTGGCCGGTCATAGAACACGGCAGGCGACCATTGCTGCTCGTCACGATGGCGTTTTGCATCGACCATCAGGCTTTCGCCCGCGCCATACTTGAAGGTCATGTCCTGCAATTCGCACTCACCGCCGGCGTCGCAGACCGGGCAGTCGAGCGGGTGATTGCCAAGCAGCAGTTCGATCGTTGCCTTGCGGGCCTGCGCAATCTCGGGCGAATCCGTCGTGAAGACCTGACCCTCGGCGACGGTCGTGGTGCAGGCCGTCTGAAGCTTCGGCACTTTTTCCTGGCGCACTACGCACATGCGGCACGCCGCCTGCAGGCTGAGACCGGGGTAATAGCAGAACGCAGGAATCTCGATGCCGGCCTTTCGGCACGCTTCTATCAGCAGCGTTCCGGCGGGAGCCGTGAGCTTCTTTCCATCGACTGTGAATGTTACGTCAGCCATAAGTGTCTATTTCCGCTTTGGTCTCCGGTTCATGATTGTTTCCACCGATTCCTTCACGATCTCGCTAAAGAGCGCCTCGTGAGCCTCAATATCGCTCAAACCCAAACCCCGAAAACGGAACTTGTCTTTATTCGCTGCTGTTGTCGATTTCAATGGTTCTGGCTCGAATCCCTCGGCCCTCGCCTTGTTTAGGAGTTCCGTTGATCGAATAAAGAAAGATACCCGGTTGTCCCGCACCCTAACGGCGTTACTGTTTGGACCGGATCCAATTTTGAGAGCAATGTAATCAACATTCTCCTTCGTCGAAAATACTTGATTGCTCAGCTCTACTATTCGGGCAGCAACTTTTAAGCGATCTTCTCTGGTCATCACGTGGCCAACGGCATTTCGCCCGGAAATGGGGCGAGCATCGTCGTCTGCTTTCCTCTGCAAAAATGTCGCCATTGCCTCGATGTGGACAGGTTTCCCATCGCGAATCATTGCTTCGATTTTGTCTAGATCCCTCATTTGAGCATCCGTTTCTTCTGTCTTCCCAGTCCCCTGTTAAACCACAGCCATTTCGGTGTGCTTGGCGAACGGGCAGGGCTTCCCGTCCAGGTGATCTTCAAATTCCTTGCGAAACTTCTTTACGAATCCAAGAGTCGGCATCGCTGCTGCGTCGCCGAGCGGGCAGAACGTGCGGCCCATCATGTTCTCGGCAAGGTAGCGAATATTGTCGATGTCCTTGGCGGTTCCAAATCCAGCGTGAAAGCGAGTCAGCGACTTCTTCAGCCAATCGGTCC
>NZ_JBARMD010000223.1:0-10356 GCF_049802275.1 Occallatibacter sp.
GTCCAGTCTGCGGCGGAACCATGCGGGTCGTCGAACGGCTCTCTGCCGCGCAACTCATGCTTCGGTCACCGCCACAACCAGAGCGGTACGCAGCATGAAGCTCTATCTAAATCCTCGATCACTGCCCGCGTTTCGGAGCGTATGCGGATCCCTTGTCCCATCTGGCGCGGATTGCTCGGTCGGCTGGCCCTTCGGCCCTCGACTGACGCCTCCTTGTGGTGTTTCACTGGACCATCGCAACGTCAAAGCTGCACATCCTACTCAACTCGCCCGGTACCTGATCTACCTGGACCCGCTCAGACCGATTCAAAGTACATAGCCTTCCATGAGGGCGGCTTCCTTCAAGTCGCTGTATCAGAAGCGCCCCTCGGAGATCACACAAATGCGCACGGTCGCGTAGTGGGCGCTCCAGATACAGCACTAAGACATATCACCGAGGGTCACTTGTCCGAAACGGTGACCACAAGTCCATTTGAAATGCGCGCCGTCAACGAGTGACTCGGCGATAATGCGCTGTGCGCCGGGATAAACCGGCATGTTGTAGGGGGTGCAAGTCCCCTGCAGGAAAGGAAGTAGCGACTCCATCCTGACCTCTAGTCTTGCATGGGACATCGTGAGGTGTTCTGTGAAGCGTAGGCCGGAGGCATCGGTGGGCGGGGTGATTGAGCTTCGAAAAATCGCAGATCAGGATGCCGACTCCCTAGTGAGCAGGAGGAAGGCAAAACGGCAGTCGCGTTATTCGCGAGTGACTGTCCGGTCCTGCGTAGTCGTGAGAGCCCGCGCACGCTGAGAAACAACATGCCCGAGAACCGGGAGATCTCCAGTGCGCCTTCGTCGGTTGATGAAGGCCGGTCCGCGAAGGCCTCAGGCCGAACGGCGGACGTGCACGTGCTGGAGAAGTCGGTCTGTGCCTTAGTACCTGTGAACCAGCCGAACAAAGCAGCGATAGCTGCGGCGGAGGCGGGGGAGGGAAGGGCGCAGATGAAGGAGAACATCGGTCAGCCACGCATACACCCGACACAGAGCAGGAACCGCATGTCCCAGGGACTGGACGGTGTGCGAAAAGCAGCAAGGGAAAGGAAACAGGAACGGTTCACTTCCTTGCTCCACCACCTCACCATCACACTTTTGCGCGACAGCTTCTACGCTCTCAAGCGTCAGGCGTCGCCGGGAGTCGATGGTGTCCGGTGGCAGGAGTATGAATCTGGACTGGAAGGTCGGCTCGTTGATCTTCACAGCCGGGTTCACCGCGGAACGTTCCGGGCGCAGCCTTCAAGGCGAGTCTATATACCGAAGGCCGATGGGCGGCAACGTCCGTTGGGCATCGCGGCACTGGAGGACAAAATCGCTCAGCAGGCCGTGTTGACGATCCTCAATCAGATTTATGAGGTCGACTTCAAGGGCTTCTCCTACGGGTTCCGTCCGGGCCGCAGTCCCCATCAGGCGCTCGATGCGCTTGTGGTGGGCCTGGAGCGGAAGAAAGTGAACTGGGTGCTCGATGCGGACATCCGTGGCTTCTTGGATCCATCTTCATACTGCCCCCAGACTCATGAAGTGGTAGCAAACAGCATGGGCTGATCATCTACAACTCTGATCCGTAAGCCCTTACGCCGTCCGCTTGTAACAAGCATGGCTTCGAGGTCGCCGCGCTTTACACGTTGCAACACAGTCTGTCTCGATACACCGAGTTTCATGGTTGCTTCCAGCATGGGCAGATACTCTGGCGGGGCCTTCTCCACGATTCGCGCTCGCAGCTCTTCGGTGATGCGGATTTGCCATGGCGCGCCGGGCGTAACCTGTTCGCCGGCGATGAAGCCTTCGGCCAGCCAGCGATGGATAGTAGAAGTGTTCATGCCGAAGATTTGCGCGGCCTTGCGGATGGGGACGACTTCTCCCGAGGGTGGCTGCGCTGGTGGCTGGAAACGCGGAATACCGCGATAACGGCGCAAGCTGCCGACCTGATTGGCGGTGAAGCGTTCCCCTTTCGCAGTCCTGTGTCCCTGACGATTCAGGATGCCTGCGATGACCTCGTCGGGATAGAGCGCTGCCAGACGGGGTAACAACGAGACGATGTCTTCGCTGGTGCGCAGACCGCGTGGCAGGGAGCGCGGCAGAGGGAGATCGATGTCGGTAAGCTCGCCGCCTCGCCAGCGCAGCGTCAGGTGGGCCCGATGTTCGGGGCGAACGACAGCCACGATTACTTCTTCCAGCAGTGTGCGCAAAAGCTCCTTGCGATCGCGATCCGTGGTGGTGGGCGCGGTCCAGACTTTGCGCAGATCGGAGCCGAGAGCGCGGATCTTTGTTTTCTCTTCAGGGCAGAGTGTGCGAGGACGCTGTTGCTGCCGGCGTCCAAGCTCTGCTTCAGCTGCGGCGAGATCACGCAGCCGCTTCTCCCATTCGGTTTCCAACCCGCGCGCTACCAGTCTGTTTTCCGGTTCGACCGCGCGATACTGGCGTTCGGCACGTTCGGCCTCATAGCGCGCGTTCTACCGCCAGGCGCCACTGACCGAGTGCCGCATCGTGATCCGCCTCCAGTTGCCGCATTGCCTGTTCGGTAGCTTCGACCGCAGCTGGCGTCAACGCTTTCAGAAACGCGTCCGTTACTGCATGATCGATCTGGATACCACCGACGTTGAGACAGTAAACACCTCGCCCCTGGACGAGGTCTTTGCCTGAGCAGTGATAGCCAGGCGAGGCATTTCTGCCGCGATAGTGAGTATGCAGATGGCGGCCACACTTGCCGCAAGTGGCCAGACCCTGCAACAGTGCGGCGCCCTCTCTCACTGCACCGCCTGCCTGGTGAGGTTGGGGATGAACGTTGGCGTCGATGCGGGTCTGATTGGCCTGATAGGTTGCCCAGTCGCGTTTCTCAGGACTAATCCGGCATGCAGCACCCAGACTGGAGGGATTGTTGGCTCCATCGCCCGATGGGATCGAATCTTGAGCTTCTTATGACGGAATCACAGGTTGAGCCGAAGGAAGAATGGATTGCTTTGGAAGAAGCTAGCAACGCTTCCTCCGCGGTGTCGTCCGCAAATGTCGAACAGACTACTTGGCTTTCACTTCGAACGAATCTTTCAGTTCCCAGGCTGGTGTAGCCGAATTCGCGTCTGCCAGGCGATACATCTTTCCGACGAGCATCTTTCCATGAGTAGTGAACTCCACAAAATGATAGTTTGGAAATTCACTTCCCTGGTACAAGTCTTCAGACGTTCGCTCTACCTGAACGGGGCTTGCAGCCCCTCCGCCTGATACGAGATAGGTTACTCCGCCGCGAGCAAAACGTTCATAGTTGTGTATGTGCCCAGCGCAGACAATGATTCTAGCCTTGATGGTCGGAGCCAGCGTTTCAAGATCGTCGCGCAAGACAATCTCGTTGGGCCTTGGGTTGTGGCTCACATTTATCCGGGTCTGAACATCAGCAGCTGGCGGATGGTGCATGCTGATTAATACAAACTTTGTGGTTGTCGGCAGATGTGTCAGCTGTGCGTCCAGCCAGTTCAGCTGCTCGCTTCCTTTCGCAAGGGAAGCGTCGCTGTCGAGAGCAATTGTGTAGAGGCTCTTTCCTAGTTCCACCGAATACCAGCGTCGATCGCGCAACTCCGGAAACGCGCTCCACCAATGCTCCAGTGCCTGCTGGGGATCACCGTGAAACTCGTGGTTTCCAAGAGCAGGATAGACTCGCAAATGTTCACTTCTCCACACCTCGGTCTCGGTTTTGAAGACTTCATAATCGTTTACGACATCCCCACTGTAAGGAACGTCCCCATTCATGAGGACCGCGTCCGGATGTTTCTCAGCAATCTTTTGAACCATCAGGTGCCGCACCTTGGGATTGGTCACCTTGATGTTGGTCGGGTCCGTGAATCGTTGATCGCCGAAAACGATCACCATGCCACCCGCCGACAATTCCTTCTGTGGCACAACGAAACTTGGACCTGCCTGGCTAATCAGCAAATTGGTCGCGAGATCTTCGGGCCTCGGTTCGTTATTTTTCGCCTCCTGGCAGTCAGCAAGAGTCGAAAATGAGACAAAGAGACTGATGGAGAGGACAACTGGACGAAATCTCATAGTACATTTCTCCGCGAAAAATGGCCGCATCAACCTGCGCGGTGCTCTTAAGAATACTGTTGTTGTCCTTCATCCGCGGCATCGAAGCCTATGCACTTGAAACAGCAATTCGATTCCTCTCGCCGATGAGCATCCTGATCAGTTACTTCCAGTTCTTCCAGTTGAGTAGGCACGCACTTCAGCAGAGCGTTCACCAGATCCCGGCACTCCGACAAACAAAAGGCTCTGCTCCGGAACAAATAGCGCTGTCTTCGCCCCCGTAACGGTGTTCAGGACTTGGAAAGGACTGAGTCTCCGAGCAGCGTCTACCTGAAAGATATCAACTTCACCCGCACCGCTAATGACATACACTCGGCGCAGTGCGGCGTCGTAAAACAAGTCATCGGCTTTTCCGGCTGCTGTTTGGTTTGCGATCTCTTTGCCGGTAGCAGCATCGATAGCAATCAACATTCCCGGGGTTCGGCAGGCGACATACAGCAATTGGTGCTCACTATCGAATGCGAGAGGCACATTATCTGCAGCCCTGGTCAATTTCCAATGACTCGCGATTGACCTTGTCGCAGTTTCAATAACAGCCACTTCGTTTGAATCGGCAATGTTGGCAAAAACGCGTTGACCGCCTCGATCAATATCGAGTGCCTCAGGATGGGTCGCCACCACGAGATTCCCAACCAGTGCAAAGTGCCCGGTATCCACGACTGCAATCTTTGCAGGATTGGCTGCATCGCTCCCGCCATGGCCAACAAAGATCAGATGATGCGCTTGGTCATACACCATGTCGTCCGCGTCATCTGAAAGCTTGATTGTCCCAGCGAGCGCAAAGGGGGATCCCTTATATACCAGAAGTTCCGCCAGCGAGCCGTCAGCAACATAAAGACTACCCGTATCCGCTACCCACGCCAGGCCGTGCGGTTTGCCCAGGCCGGTGATGCTCTGTAGTATTTTGTCGGTCTTGAGGTCGATGACCTCAACTGAGTGATTCCCCGTCGCAGCAATAAACAGGCGTTGCCCAGCGAGATCAATGGCAAGGTGATCGAATTTTCCCTGCACTCCGGGCAGCACGATCGACTTCGACATCTGCATGGACTGAGCGGTCACGCTTAATCCCGCGGTTGACAGGAAGCAGGTGACCAGTACGATTGCGGCGCACTTCAAAACGCTGCCAATGTTTTGGCTTCGAGCCCGACTAGCTCTAAACAGATGAATCCTGATGGAATTCAATAGATGCCTCTCGTTTCCAATTTGGGATGCATGCGACCAACTTCGTTCCATTACTTGGAGCGCGGTCGGTCGCATTGATCAGGGAGGAGACTTGTTTAGCTAAGGAAGACTATTCGTGATGAGAAGTCCAGCGAACCCCTCCCGCGTACGTGGGATGGTAGTACTCGCGCTGTACGACGTATTGTGGGCCCCCGTTGTAGAAGCCAAATACTTCGTTGTTCAGGTTTAATCCGTATCCGTAAACCTGGAGTCCCCAAGGCAGTCTGTAGCTCGCCTGAGTATCAAACTGGAAATGTGAATAGAGATAATTGTCACCTGCTGGACCGGCAGTGCCGTTCACTTGCGGGTTGGGCATGGTTTCCTGGTTGCCGTTGGGGCCAAGGACTGGATTGCCATTATCATCGTACACGTAAGCCAGGTTCTCGTATTGATATGCGTAGATCATATGGTCGTCAAATTCCATTCCTACGCGCATCGAAAACTTCTTAGTGTCATAGGTTGGACCTATGTTCCAGCTGTTGGGTGCCTGACGGAGCAGGGCGGGACTGTCGGTTCGCAGCGGATCGACGTCATAGGCCTGCGAATTGGTGTAGCTGTAATTTGTTGAGAGTCCTAACCCTCTGAGCACTCCGGGGAGATAAGAGAAGCGCTGCTGAAATGCGAACTCAATTCCCTGTACATGCGCGCTGCCGGCGTTTGACGGCTGTGAAACAAGCGTCGGCGCACCGGGATTGTATTGATAATTGTTGGTCAGAGTCTGAAGAGTAACAATCGGATTGGAAATCGACTTGTAGAAGTAGCCCACCTGGAGCAGACCAGCGTTGTTGAAGGATCGCTCGTACAGGACGTCATAGTTCCATGCGTATTCGGCCTTCAGGTTTGGATTTCCGATGCTGACCGTAGCCGGCGTGGTCGAGATGTCCGGTTGCCCCACCGCCCCGGTGACATCCTGGGGGTCGGGCCGGGCAAGTCCCCGGCCAAATACGAGGCGAAGATCCGAGTTTTTGTCCACAGCGAAGCGCAGCGAGGCACTTGGCAACACATCAAGATAGTCGCTACCGGCCTTGAACGTTAGGGTAGTGGGGGCAGGATCGAGATTCGGATTGAAGCTCAGAGTACTAAGGTGGGTGTCTTCAAAACGGAGGCCGGCAACTAGTCGAATCCGGCTGGCGAGTTCGATTGTGTTCATTACGTAACCCGCCGAAATGCGCTCAACGAAGTCATAGTTATTGGCATTGACTCCGGGTCCGCCGCTCATCGTGAAGAGGGTGGGGTTGCCGTACACGTAGCTTTCCACCTTGTTGTAATCGGTGACCGGGCCAATGTGGTAAGTCTTGTCGTAGTAGTTGGGGTCGGTAAAGTCGCTGCGCCATTCTGGATGAGCCGCAACCAGGGTCTTTGCGTTCGGCGTGAAGCTTTCGTCGTAGGTATCGTCGTACTTGTGCGCGTTACGGATTTTTCCGCCGAACTCGATCGTGCCGAAATGATTGCCGGCGTGATAGAACCGCGCGTAGGAAGCGGAAGCCTGAAGATTCAGCTGAGCGCTTTTGCCAAAGGTCGGCGGCGCCCACGACTTCAGCTTGTAGTTGTTCGGGTCTTCTGCACTATCAGTTCCCGGACCAAAGCAACCCGAACTCCAGCCGGGACGGTAGACACTGACTCCCTCAACGTTGGTGCAATCAATACCCGGGTCACCTACCCACGAGTACTTCGCACTGCCGCTGCCACTGAGCGAACGTGATCTGCCGAACGCACCGCCCCAATTGATAGTGGAGGCATTGAAGACGTGCTTTCCTTGCAGAGCTAAACTGAAGATCGCCATATTGGGGCGCCGCCAGTCCTGGCTGTATCCAGGTACGTCAGCGTCGTTGAGCGTATAGACCCACTTGTTGCCCCAGTTGCGAAAATTGGAGTAGATTCCCCGCAGAGAGATGTCGGACCCTTCCCTCAATTTGTAGTCGGCGGTGGCGGTCATTCCCCAGCGGGTGCGGTAATAGATGTAGTCGCGCAAATCCATGCTGTCGTAGTGAGGGTTGGCGCTGCTTGTGGTGGGACTGGGTTCAATATCATTGATTCCGCGACCGTTGAAGTCGTACGTTCCCCCTACCAGTAGACCCAGTTTCTTATTTGCGAGAAAGCGCTTGCCGACTGTTCCACCCATTTGATACACGGTGCGGCCGCCGATAATCGGTGTATATCCGCCTATACCATCGAGGGATGCGGTGGGAACCTCGCCGGCTGTCTTGGTGACCAGATTCACGGAGCCGCCGATTCCGTCTGCATCGATGTTGGCCTGCAGAGTCTTGTTGATTTCGACCGAATCCACAAGATCCGAGGCGATGGTGTCGAGTTTGATCTGGCGTACGCCAGTTTCTGGCGACGGTATCGTGACGCCATCGACCATCGTGTTGCTTAAACGTGGCTCGGTGCCGCGAATCTGCACGTACTTGCCTTCGCCTTCGTCGCGCTCGATGGTGACCGAAGGCATGCGGCCGAGTGCGTCAGCGATATTCGCGTTCGGCAGAGAGACAATGACCTCGGCAGGCAGCACCTGAAGAATGTTCTCCGCGGCCAGGGTTCGATTGATGGCTTCTGCTTCGCCGTGCGGACGATCCGCAGTCACGATCACTTCATTGCTCTCTTTGGCGACTTTCAGGACGGCATCTACACGCTCGGTTTGACCCGCAACCACCGTGAAGGTGGTGATGTAAGGCCCGAATCCGACGTAAGACACGGTGAGGGTGTAGTTCCCAGGATTGACTTCCTGGATGTTAAATTCTCCCAGTTCGTTGGTACTTATAGGCCGACCTAGCGGTTGCAGTTCGATCTTGGCTCCCTGCAGGACGGCTCCGCCGGAGTCCTTCACAACACCACTGATGATGCCTTTGTTAGATTGGCTGAATGCCGGAAGCAAAACGAAGAGAAAGAACACCGGGACCGACAGAAAGAAAAAGGGCTTGCGCATGGCACTCCTAAATCCCGGCCTTGGCCGGATACTCGAACTTGATCTATTGACTTGCCACGAGCGTAGGACTGCCGGTTAAAGGCTCGTTGACAGCAAGATGAATATCGGATGACATGCTTATGCTTTATCGACGAAAGGTGATGTCGCTCACAAATCGTTCGTTTCGCCCATGTTGCCTAGCTCAATTTGGGATGGATCGCTTGGAACCTCTTAATCTGCGGGGCGTATCATCCGTTGTGCTATTTCGTGATGGGAATTGCACGAAGAGTCATGCCATGCAGGTAAGCCGCGGAGCCAGATTGCGATCGGGGACCACGCCTACTAGTGAGGTAGTTTCGAGTGCGGAACACCATACTCTGAAAACGCCGCTTGAAGCATCGCCCGATTCAAATCTCGTTTACAACCTCCGCAACGGGAGTAGCGACTCAGATGCGTTCTACTCCGAAACAGCGAAGTTCGCAGAGAAGATCGTCGCGCAGATTGACGACCATGCCAGGCCGATCCTGGATGGATATTGTCACTACTTGCGCGCCTACAAGAGAGAGCCACCACGTAGCCGTGGTGAATACGTAATTGAGTTTCTCACTCTAGTGTCCTGAGTCATTAATTCGTTTACAAAAACGAGCAACGGAATCAAGTATCTGGTCAGCGGTTTTGTGCCAGATGAAAGGTTTTGGGTCGCGGTTGTGGTGATCGATGTAGTCGTTGATGGCCGCTTTGAGTTCTTTGGTCGAGCGATGTACGCCGCGCCGCAGTTGACGCTCTGTGAGCAGCGCAAACCAGCGTTCGACCAGGTTTAGCCAAGAGGCCGAGGTGGGCGTGAAGTGAACATGGAAGCGCGGGCGTTTGGCCAGCCAGTTCTGAATCAGCTTGGTCTTGTGGGTGCCGTAGTTGTCCATGATGAGGTGAACGTCCAGTTCTTCAGGAACGTTGTTCTCGATGGTGTCGAGGAAGTTGCGAAACTCCTGGGAACGGTGGCGTTGCTGGTTCTGGCCGATGATCTTGCCAGTCTTGGTGTCCAATGCGGCAAACAGACTGGTTGTGCCGTGGCGCGCATAGTCGTGGGTGCGACGTTCGATCTGGCCAGGGCGCATGGGCAATAGCGGTGCGGTGCGGTCCAGCGCCTGGATCTGGCTCTTTTCATCGACGCACAAGACCAGAGCGCGTTGCGGAGGATCCATATAAAGTCCCACGATATCGCGCACCTTGTCGATGAACAACGGATCTTTGGACAGCTTGAAGGTCTCGGAGCGATGCGGCTCCAGCGAAAAGGCGCGCCAGATGCGGCTGATGGCGGTCTGGTTGATGCCAGTGGCCTGAGCCATGGTGCGCGTTGACCAGTGGGTGGCTGCCGGCGGCTTGCTCTCCAGGGTGCGAACGATCACCTGTTCGATCTGCGCATCGCTCAACTTGCGAGGCTGTCCGGGACGCGGCTCATCGAGTAAGCCATCTAATCCTTGCTCAGCAAACCTCCGCCACCATTTGCTCACCGTTTGAATGCAAGCATGCATCTGGACGGCGATTGCGGTCGCGGTTCCTCCCTCGGAGGCACGCAGGACAATCTGCGCTCGCATGGAAAGAGCTTGTGCGGTTTTCCTTCTCCGCGTCCAGCCCTGTAACGTCGTGCGTTGCTGCTCGCTCAGTTCCAATTCCGGCAATCGGCGTCCACGTCTCATGACCTTGCTCCTGTCATGTTAGACGCCGGTCGTCATACTTTGTTTAATGTATTAATGACTCAGCACACTAGAGTTGTGTGCAAGAAATAATGCATGCCAGCTAAGCGGAACGCGGCTCGTGACACGGTACTTACTGGTTTCCGGCGCCAGTGTGCTCGGCTTGGTCTGCTTTTTATCGCTATGCGCTGGGGAGCGCATTGCAGATTCCGGCTAATCACGAGCAGCTTGAATGTCCTGGGAAGAGTAGTTGGTTGCGGAGTCATAAGAGTGTTCGGGTATATACTTCCCGCGACTAACGGGCGAGACTGGTTTTGCAACCAAATGAAGCGATCCTCCTGCGCGTGCACGGCCCTGCTCTTCCTCCTGACGATACCAGGGTTCGCGCAGCAGGAATCGCGTGCCGCCACTCCGACTGGTTGGAGG